>JBLIMF010000014.1:0-25016 GCA_047638615.1 Gammaproteobacteria bacterium | reverse complement strand
ACTCGACTACCTCGCATCGTCGACCTACGCCCAGGCTGCAATGGCCGAACAGTACGCAGGGCTGCCGTTCGAGTCTTAAGCGGTTCGTCCGTAGAAGGTGGTGAGCGCCGATTCTGACAGGGCGACGTCCGGCTGGTCGTTGTATGCAAACACGACGAGCAGGCGCGTGGTGTTGCCTTCAGTCGGCGTGACGCGGTGGATGGCGTTGCGGCCGCGGAACAGCACGAGGTCGCCAGGTTCGAAGTCGAGCGTCTGCACCTGCTCGTCACCGTCGAGAACCTTGCCGACGCGTTCGAACGCCATGTCGCCAGCGTCGGCATCGCGGACTGCCGGTACGTGTTCGAAGTGCGCGCCACCGTCAGCAGCCTGCAACAACATGGTGACGGCAAAGGATGAGTTGTCGAAGTGCCAGCCGAGTTCCATACCTTCGGCAGCGAAGTGCACGTTGATCGATGACATGTCATCGGCATACGGGTAAACATCGTCGATGCCGAGCACGCCACAGAGAAACGAACGGAACGCCGCGTCGTTGTAGATGTCACGCAGCGGCGAGTCGTGAGGGATCTCGTCATCGGCGATCAAGCCCTTGCTGCTCTCCACCTGCCGGTTGAATGGATGGTCCCCATCGAGCGACGGGTCAGATGGCGTGAGGTACACGTTGTGGGTCTTGCCGGTGTAGTAGGCGTCGCTCTCGCGAGGCGCTGACTGAACAACGATCTGCTCGATCGTCGCTGCGCGGGCGAAGCCCTCGAGTACCAGAGCGCCGTCGTGGTCGAGGCGTTCACGGCACTCAGCAGTGTACGACTCGTCGCCAATGGGGTGTCGATCGATGTCGAGGTGCGTGCTGCTGCGGGGAAGAATCACCTGGTGCCTCCTCTCTGTGGTCGGAAAGGTTCAGATGATCCGAGCGGACCAATCGTCTGGCGAATGAGCGGGACCCCTGGGCGATACGCCAAATGGTGATGCGTCGGCGCGTCGAGGATGGTCGCGTGGCCAGCCGACCCCGGTGTCAGCCGGCCGATATCGGGGCGACGAAGTGCCGCAGCGCCTCCGAGAGTGACTGCTTGGACTGCTTCGTCGATTGTCATGCCCATGTCGCGAACTGCAATGGCGATACAGAACGAGATCGAGGTCGTGTAGCTCGATCCGGGGTTGCAGTTGGACGCCAGCGCAACAGTGGCTCCGGCGTCGATCACCCGGCGCGCATCGGCATAGGGCTGCCGCGTCGAGAAGTCGGCGGCAGGGAGAAACGTGGCCACCGTGTCACTGCCGGCCAATGCTTCGATATCGCTGTCGGAGAGATAGGTGCAGTGATCAACTGAGGCGCACCCGCAGTCGACCGCGAGTTGAACACCTGGGCCATGGCCGAGTTGGTTGCCGTGGAGACGCAGCCCGAGCCCCGCGGCCCGGCCCGCTTCGAGGACTGCTCGCGATTGGTCTGCGTCAAACGCACCCGTTTCGCAGAAGGCATCGACCCACTTGGCGTGCGGCTTTGCTGCGTCGAGCATCTCGTTGCAGACCAGATGGATGTAGTCATCGGCGCGGCCTTCGAACTCTGCGGGCAGCAGGTGGGCGCCGAGGAACGTCGATTCGGTGGTGTACCTCCGGGCAATCTCGACGCTCCGCGTTTCGTCAACGACGTTGAGGCCGTAGCCCGACTTGATCTCGATCGTCGTGGTGCCGGCACGGTGGGCCTCAGCGAGTCGTTGGCGAACCAGGCCGTCGAGCGCGTCAGTCGACATGGAGCGAGTGGCGTCGGTGGTGACGCGGATTCCACCGCCGTCATAGGGCTGGCCAGCCATCCGTGCGGTGAACTCTTCGGCGCGGTCACCGGCGAAGACGAGATGGGTGTGGGAGTCAACAAACCCGGGCAGCACGCACGCACCGTCGGCGTCGATCCGGTCGTCGGCCAATGCGCCAGCGGGCCCGACGTGTTCAACCACGCCGTCGACGATCACGACCGATGCGTTGTCGATGACGCCGAGCGGACCTTGACCGAGCGTCGGGTCGTTGGTGATCAGCGATCCGATGTTGTCGATCGAAAGTGATCGCCGTGTCGTTGTCGGCGTCGTTGTTTCAGGCATCGTCCATCAGCTCCCTGATTGTGGCATCAAGTTCGGCAGCCACGTCGATCGTCGAATGACGTCCTTCGGCAACGATGTGGCGCCCATCGACGTGCACGTCGGTGACGTCGGCCGCAGTTCCGGCGAAGACGGCCGTTTCGACAGCGCCCTGAGTAGTCGTCCCGGCGGTCCGCACCGAGTCGAGCCGGATGGTGACAAGGTCAGCCCTGCCCCCGACCGCAATCGAACCGGCGTCGTTCCAGCCCAAGCTGCGGTGACCGTTGATCGTCGCCATTGCGAGGAGGTCCGATGCAGCGTGGACACCACGTTCGTTGCTGCGGAGGCGCTCGTCGAGTTCGACGGCCCGAGCTTCCTCGAACAGATCGATCACTGCATGCGAATCGGAGCCGAGCGACATCTTGATACCGGCGTCGGCGAAGCGCGCCGTGGGCCCAATGCCATCACCGAGATCTCGTTCGGTGGTCGGGCACATCACGACGGTCGATGCCGCCGCAGCGAGCAGTTCGATGTCGTGCCCGGGCAGATGTGTTGCGTGAACTGCCGAAAAGCGGTCGGTCAAGACACCCGATGCGGCGAGCAGCTCGATTGGCGACAACCCGTGGTGCGTCGCGCAGGCCTCGTTCTCCGCGACCTGCTCCGAGACGTGGGCGTGCAACGGGGCATGGCTGGTGGCAGCCCAGTCAGCGACGAGCTGCATCGAGCGAGGGTCAACAGCACGGACCGAGTGGATTGCTGCGCCAAGCCGATGCATTTCCCCAGCGGGCAGTCGATTGAGCCGGTCGGCCCAAGCAATTGCGGTCCCGTCACTGAATCGTCGCTGGACTCCGAGCGGCGCGTTGTATCCGCCATCGCCGAAGCCACCGTGTAAATACAACGTGTCCAGCAGCGTGACTCGGATGCCGACGTCGTCAGCAGCCGCGATGAGCGCCAGGCCCATCTCGTTCGGGTCGGAGTATTGGCTGCCGTCGAGCTGGTGATGCAAGTAGTGAAACTCGCCGACGCAACTCACGCCGGCCAACGCCATTTCGGCGAACACCGCTCGGGCCAGTCGTCGGTACGAGTCAGGTTCAAGTCGTTCAGCGGCGCGGTACATCAGGTCACGCCACGTCCAGAAAGTGCCGCGGTCGGCTTGGGTGCGTGACCGGAGCACTCGATGAAAGGCATGGCTGTGGGCGTTGGCCAGACCCGGCATCGTGAACCCGTTGAGTCGTGTTGCGCTGCCCGGCTCGGCGTCGGCGGTGATTGTCGCGAAGCGGCCGTCGCGGACGTCGATCAGCACGCTGCGTTGCGGCCGCCCGTCGACGTGCGCCGACTCGCACCACACCTGGGTATTCATGAGCCGACGCGATCGACGAATGCGGTGATCCGTTCAACAAAGGCGTCGCGCTGAAACTCGTTGAACGCGTCCCAGGTAGCCAGCGTGGATGGATTGGTGACACGGTCAATGAACAGCACGCCGTCGAGATGATCGCACTCGTGCTGCCAGGTGCCAGCGGTCAGGCCCCGTTTCACCTCGTCGTGTTCGACGCCGCCCCGGTCCAGATACCGCACTCGGATGTTGACGTGTCGGTCGACGTTGCCACGCAGCGGAACCGAGAGACAGCCCTCGTTCACCTCGATCAGTTCGTCATCGAGCGGTTCGATGATCGGATTGATCGCGACCGTCAGCGGGATGCGCGGCTTGTACGGATATCGGGGGTTGTCGCCGACCTCCATCACCGCCACCCGGACCCGCTCGTTGATCTGCGTAGCCGCCAGGCCCGCACCGCTCGCGTGGCGCATTGTCTCAATCAAGTCGTCGATCAGCGTCTGGATCCGATCGCTGGCGACTTCCTCGGCAGGCACCTCGCTGGCGACGACGCGCAACGTCGGGTGACCAATCGAGAGAACTGGCCGAACCGTCATTGCTTGCTCAACTGACCATCCGATGCCTGCTCCGCCGCTGCTTCGGCTTGCATGGAACTGCTCTTCATCGGCTGCCCTTCATCGGAATGACGACCCCGCGTTCGTCGGCGACCTCGATGGCACGTTCGTAGCCGGCATCAACATGGCGGATTACGCCCATGGCGGGGTCGTTGGTGAGGACACGCTCCAGCTTTTCATCTGCGAGTGCCGTGCCGTCCGCGACGCTGACCTGGCCAGCGTGGATCGATCGGCCAATTCCGACTCCGCCCCCGTGGTGGATGCTGACCCAGGTGGCTCCTGAGCAGGTGTTGACGAGGCCGTTGAGGAGCGGCCAGTCGGCAATCGCATCAGAGCCGTCGATCATTGCTTCGGTCTCGCGGTAGGGCGAGGCAACCGATCCGGAGTCGAGGTGATCACGCCCGATGACGATCGGAGCCTTCAGCTCACCCGAGCGAACCATCTCGTTGAAGCGCAGCCCAAGACGGTGCCGTTCGCCGTAACCGAGCCAGCAGATGCGCGCTGGCAGGCCTTGGAATGCGACGCGTTCGCCAGCCAGCTTGATCCAACGGTGGAGACCCTCGTTGTCGGGGAACTCTTCGAGCACAGCCTTGTCAGTGGCCGCAATATCGGCTGGGTCCCCCGAGAGCGCAACCCAGCGAAACGGTCCGAGGCCCTCGCAGAACAGCGGGCGGATGTAGGCCGGGAGAAAGCCGGGGTAGTCGAACGCCCGCTCGAAACCACCCAACTTGGCCTCGGCCCGCAGGCTGTTGCCGTAGTCGAACACCTCGGCCCCGGCGTCCATGAACCCGACCATCGCCTCGCAATGAGCGGCCATTGCGGCACGGGATCGACGCGTGAACTCGGCCGGGTCGGTGCGCTTCAGTTCGTCGGCAGCCTCGGGCGTGAGGTCGTTCGGCATGTAGCTGAGCGGGTCATGCGCACTGGTTTGATCGGTGACGATGTCGGCGTCAACGTTGTCAGCCAGGAGGCGCGGCAGGATGTCGGCAGCGTTGCCGAGCAGGCCGACCGACAGCGGTGTCCGACTGGCCTTGGCCTCGTGTACGCGGCGTACAGCGCTGAGGTAATCAGGGGCGATCTCATCGAGGTACCGGTGATCAACGCGACGCTGCAGCATCCGTTGGTCGCAGTCGATGACGAGTACAACGCCATCGTTCATGGTGACTGCCATCGGCTGCGCCCCACCCATGCCACCGGCGCCAGCGGTAATCGTCAGCGTGCCGGCGAGCGTGCCATTGAAGCGTTTGCGGGCAATCTCAGCAAAACACTCGAAGGTGCCCTGCAAGATGCCCTGGGTGCCGATGTAGATCCACGAGCCGGCCGTCATCTGGCCATACATGGTGAGACCCTGCTGCTCAAGACGGCGGAACTCGTCCCAGTTCGCCCAGTCAGGCACGAGGTTTGAGTTGGCAATGATCGCTCGCGGCGCCCACTCGTGGGTGCGCATCACGCCAACTGGCTTGCCGGACTGCACCAGCATGGTCTCGTCGCGCTCGAGCGTCTCCAACGTGCGGAGCATGGCGCGGTACGAATCCCAGTTCCGGGCGGCGCGCCCGGTACCGCCGTACACGACGAGTTCGTCCGGGTTCTCGGCAACCTCCGGGTCCAGGTTGTTCTGCAACATTCGGTATGCAGCCTCCTGCGGCCACCCCTTGCAATTCAGGTCGGTACCGCGCGGTGCGCTGATGCCGGTAACGGGCGTTCCGATTGGGCCAAACGAAGAACTCATGCCTTGCAGTCTGCGCGCAATGTCTCTATGCTGTCAACAGATCACATTGATTGTCATTAGGTGACATTTCACAGAGAGGGCTTCATGGCTTCACAGACGACCAACACGACGACGGCTCCGAAGAGTGGCCACGAACGGGAACAGACCGGCGTCCCGCGCTCGATCAGCCGAGTGCTCGACCTCTTCGAAATCGTGCTCACCGAGCGCAACTGCAACCTCACCGCTGCTGCCAACGCTTCCAAGCTCACACCGACCACTGCGTTGCGGTACCTCCGAGCGCTCGAGACTCGCGGTTACGTCGATCGCGACGAGTCGGGCGATTTCTCGGCGGGCCCGACCATCTTGCGCATCGCTGCTTCCTTGCGCGGCGGCACTGTCCTTGACCGGCTGGCCACTGTTACTCAACCGCACCTCGACGAGCTCGCGCTGCGCACTGGCGAGTCCACCTACCTGGCCGTGAGCGACGGCCGTACCGGTACGTACATCGCTACCGCCGAAAGCCCCCGGGCAATCCGCCACGTCGGCTGGGTCGGCCAGGACGTCACGCTGAGCGGCTCTGCACTCGGCGCCGCGCTCGACGAGCCGGGCATCACGGCCACCCGAACCGGCGCTGTTGAAGCCGACATCACCGCCATCAGCAGGGCACTTCCGTCGACCGGCAAGCTCGGCTTTGCGATTTCGATCGTCGGCCCCGAGTACCGCTTCGGCCCGAACGAACGCACCGACCACGAAGCAGCAATCGCTGCGACTGTCGACGCACTTGCGCACGAACTGCGCACCAATGGAGAGGACTACACGTCATGACTATCCACCTCGACGGCCCCGGCGTCACCATCGCCGACGTTGCCGCCGTCGCCCGCCAATCCGAACCCGTCAAGCTCACGGCCGCTGCCGTCGAGCGAATGGCCGCAGCCCGAACAGTCGTCGAACAACTCGCCGAGGGCGCCCCCAAGTACGGCATTTCAACCGGCTTCGGCGCACTCGCCACCGTCTCCATTCCGCCCGACCGCCGTCGGGCACTTCAGGTCGCCCTCATCCGCTCACACGCTGCCGGCATGGGTGACCCGGTCGAAGACGAAGTGGTGCGCGCCATGGTGTTTCTCCGAGCGCGCACGCTCGCGCTCGGCAACAGCGGCGCCCGCCCGCTCGTCGCACAGGCGATGGTCGACATCCTCAACGCCGGCATCACACCAATTGTCCCCGAGTACGGCTCGCTCGGAGCCAGCGGCGACCTCGCTCCACTCGCCCACGGCGCCATGGCACTCCTCGGCGAGGGAGACGTCATCTACGGCGGAAAGGTGACGCCCGCCGCCGAGGCGCTCGCCGCCGCTGACCTCGAGCCCATCGAACTCGCTGAGAAAGAGGGCCTCGCTGTCACCAACGGCACCGACGCTATTTTGGGCATGCTGTGCCTGGCCATCGCCGACATCGAACGCCTGCTCAGCCAGGCCGACATGATCACCGCAATGACCGTCGAGGGGCTCCTCGCCACCGACACACCCTTCTCGCCCGAACTCCAGGCGCTCCGCCCGCAACCCGGCCAAGCCGTCAGCGCGGCGAACCTGCGAGCAATGCTCGCCGGCTCCCCAATCGTGGCCAGCCACGACAACGCCGACGACGCTCGAGTGCAAGACGCCTACTCGATCCGTTGCACGCCATCGGTCCACGGCGCCGTCCGCGACACTCTCGACCACTGCCGCTTCGTCGCCCGCAACGAACTCGCATCAGCCATCGACAACCCGATGGTGCTCGCCGACGGCCGCGTCGAATCGTGTGGCAACTTCCACGGTGCGCCACTCGGCTTCGCTGCCGACTTCCTCGCCATTGCGGTCTCCGAGATCGGCGCGATCGCCGAACGGCGCATGGACCGCATGCTCGACAAAACCCGCAGCCACGGCCTCCCACCGTTCCTCGCCCACGAAGCCGGCGTCGACAGCGGCCTCATGATTGGCCACTACACCGCAGCAGCCATGGCGTCAGAAAACAAGCGTCTCGCCGCACCAGCTTCGGTCGACTCACTTCCCACGTCGGGCATGCAGGAAGACCACGTCTCCATGGCCTGGCTCGCCGTCCGCAAACTGCGCAAGGTAGTCGACAACGTCCGCCGGATCCTTGCAGTCGAATACGTCTGCGCCGCACGGGCAATCGAATTCCGTGCGCCGCTCACACCGTCGCCGGCAACCGGCGCGCTGCTGGCACTGCTTCGCACCGACGTCGATGGCGCCGGCCCCGACCGGTACCTCGCCCCAGAACTCGCGGCAGCAGAAGCCATCCTCGGCTCATCGGCAATGGCAGACGCACTCGACGCGATCGGAATCAGTCTCGAATAGGCCGAAACACACTGTGTCCATGATTGGCTGAACCAGTGAACATCGGTCGGTCAAACACCATTTTGTACTGCTCCGAATGGGCCAGCACCGTTGCGTTCTACCGCGATGTCATCGCACTCGAACCGACGCACGAGGTCGATTGGTTCGTCGAATTTGGCCTCCACGAAGCCGCCCATCTCAGCGTCGCCGATGCCGCCCGCACGTCAATCGGCCCAGGCGGCGGCACGGGCATCACGCTGAGCTGGCAGGTCGACAATCTTGCTGCAGAGCGAGCCCGCCTCACGGCGCACGGTGTCGCGACCTCTGACCCGATACAGCAGTGGGGCGGGCGCTCCGTCTTTCTCCACGACCCTGAGGGCAACCGACTCGAACTCTGGGAAAACGAGGGCTGACGTGATGAACGACTCCGACGTTGAGAACACGCTGCGAACGCTGTTCGGCATCGACGTTGAGCGCTGCCGACACCTGCCCGGTGAAGCCGATCTGAACACACACGTGATCGCACGAGGCGGTGAACAGTACGTGTTCAAGGTGCACTCACCCGATTCCTCGACGGCGGCCCTCGACATGCAAGACGCGGCTCTCGCCATCGTCGCTGCAGCTCGGCCCACAGCCAACACTCCGCGGCTCGTCGGTCGCGAACTCCTCGAGTCCGGTGGTGAGCACTACGTCGCACGCCTCCTCTCCTGGGTCGATGGTCGACCCGCAGACGCATCTGCAACGTCACCTGACCACCGTCGGTCGATCGGCAACGTCGTCGCCAACACTGACGGCGCGCTCGTCGGCTTCGAACACGCAGCCACCGAGCGGCAATACCACTGGAACATGTTGCAATGCGCCGACATCGGGGCCCCCTCGCATCGCTGGGCCGCCAAGACCCTGCAGTCGTTCGCCACTGCGACACTCCCCCACCTGCTTGCACTACCGCAGCAGGCCATCCACAACGACGCAAACGACGCCAACATCATCGTCGCCCCGGACGGGTCCCTTTCATTGATCGACTACGGCGATGTCGTTCATGGTCCACGGATCATCGGGCTCGGCGTCGCTGCCGCCTATGCGATGCTCGGCCAGGTTGACCCGTTGGCCGCCGCTGCTGACGTCGTCAGCGGCTACCACGAGATTGCTCCGCTTGCGCCCGAAGAACTCTCCGTGCTCGATGCGGTCATCCGGACGCGCCTCGCGATGAGCATCGCGATCGCCGAACTCCAGGTTCGCGAGCAGGCCGGCAACGCCGACTACCTGCTCGTCAGCCAGGCAGCGATCACCGACGCCGTCGCGCTGCTGGCCGCGATCCCGCACGCAGTTGCACACGCGACATATCGCGACGCTTGCGGATACGTCCCGATTCCCAGCCAACGGAACATCGAAAAGTTCTTTGGTTCGCCAAACTTCGACCCAGCACCAATCGTCACCGCTGACCTGAGCGAAGCACAGATCCTCGATTGGAGCGGCGACTCGGACCGCAACGCCGAGATCCCCGATGATCGTCCGAGCCTCGGCAGGTACGCCGAAGTCCGCTCGATTTACGACACTGATTCATTCGCGACAACTTCGGGCGAGCGACGCACCCTGCATCTCGGTATCGACATCTTCGTCCCCGACGGCCAGCCTGCATGCTCCCCGCTTGCAGGTCATATTCATTCTTGCGACGTCCGCGACCTGCCCGGCGACTACGGCGGCGTGGTCATTTTGGAATACCGGACTCCGGACGACATCCCGTTCTGGCTGCTCGTCGGCCACCTTGACCATGCCAGCGTCAAGCAGCTCACCCCAGGCCAACGCGTCGAACGAGGCGCTGTCTTCGCACGCGTCGGCGGACGGTCGGAGAATGGTGGCTGGGCACCGCACCTCCACGTGCAGCTGTTCACCGATCTCCTCGGGCTGGCGACCGAACTCGATGGCGTGGCCCGTGCGAGCGAACGCGGCGTGTGGATGTCGATCTCGCCGAACCCAGCTGCACTCGTCATCGGTGTCGACCGGCGCGCCATCGAAGCGGGCCACGTTCGAACGACAGCATCGATCGCACGCCGCAGGCAGACAAATCTGTCGCCGTCGCTCTCGCTCAGCTACGACGAGCCGCTTCACGTCGTGCGCGGCGAGGGCGCTGAACTCATCGATGTCAACGGGCGCCGCTGGCTCGATCTGGTGAACAACGTCGCGCACGTCGGCCACGAACATCGGCACGTCGTCAACGCCATCACCGAACAGGTGCGGCAACTCAACACGAACACTCGCTACCTGCATCCGAACATCGTCGACTACGCCGAGCGCCTCCGAGCCCTCTTTCCCGATCCGTTGACGACCGTCTTTTTGACCAATTCAGGCAGCGAGGCCGTTGACCTTGCACTCCGCCTGGCGCAGACGGCGACCGCCCGTGACGGTGTCCTCACACTCGACTGGGCCTACCACGGCAACCTGACCTCACTGATCGAGATCAGCCCGTACAAATTCAATCGCGCCGGTGGCCGGGGGCCGTCCGAGCGAGTTCGAATCTGCGAGCTGCCTGATCCGTTCCGCGGGGCCCACGGGCCGAATGGAGCGGCCTATGCCGATCACGTCGCTCGGCAGGCGCATGACCTGACCGCCAGCGGCCATCCGCCTGCAGCATTCATTCACGAATCGATCTCTGGATGCGGCGGCCAGATCGATCTCGCACCTGGCTACCTGGAAGTGGCCTATGCCCACGCCCGAGCAGCGGGCGCCCTGTGCATCGCTGACGAAGTGCAGTGCGGGCTCGGCCGTGTTGGCGCTGACTGCTGGGCGTTTGAACAGCAAGGAGTCGTTCCAGACATCGTCGCAATGGGCAAACCGCTCGGTAACGGGCACCCCCTCGGTGCGGTGATCACGACGCCACGCATCGCTCGATCGTTCGCAAACGGTATGGAGTACTTCAACACCTTCGGCGGCAACCCTGTCTCATGCGCGGCCGGCCTCGCTGTCCTCGACGTACTCGAGGACGAGCGTCTACGTGCTCACGCCTCCAAAGTTGGCAACCATCTCATTGAGCATCTCCGGCATCTTGCTGGCCGCCATCCTGCGATCGGTGACGTCCGCGGGCGCGGCCTGTTCATCGGCGTCGATTTAGTCACCGACGATGCACTCACTCCTGCCACCGATTTGGCCAAGTCAACCACCGAGGCACTCCGCCGATCTGGCATTTTGATCTCCACAGACGGACCGCATGCGAACGTCCTCAAGATCAAACCGCCGATGGTGATCTCGTCCAACCAGGCTGATGCAGTCGTCGACGCGCTCGACGACGCCCTTGCGAACGCTCCCTACTGACACAGTATCGACAGGTGTACTGGCATACATCCCGCAGTACAGTCGCTGTGCGGGACACGTCGTTCCATTCGGTCCGTGACCGATATCAATCCCTGGAGTGACTATGACCGACACAAGTGCCGTGACCGACGGGCCCGCTGAGCTGCAGTTGAAGAAGAAGCAGCGGTTCGAAATCGTGGCAGCGGTGCTGCTCGGTCTCGCAACTGTGTCGATCGCCTGGGGCTCCTACCAAGCCAACCTCTGGGGCGGCCTGCAAGACAAGGCGCTCACCGAGTCTGCCCGACTGTCGACGGACGCAGCAAGCGAATACGCCGAAGCCGGTGCAATCATCTCGCTCGACCAAACGCTCTTCGTCGAAGTATTCCTCCTGCTCGAGCAACCGGGCGCCGACGAAGACGCCGCCCTCGACACCGTCGGCTTCATCACCACGAATATGTCCGAAGAAGGCGAAGCAGCGGTCAACGAGTGGTACGACAACGACCGCGAAGGTTTCCCATTCACGGATGCTTACTACCAGTCCTTTTATGCCGCCGGCGACGAAATCATCGAAGAGTCCGACGCCAAGTTCGAAGAGGGGTCGAAGAACAACACCACCGGCGACAAGTACGTACTCGTCTCGACGATTCTTGCGTCAGTCCTGTTCTTCGCAGGTATTTCGACGGTCTTACAAACTGATCGCGTGAAGCGCGTTCTGCTCGGCGGCGGAGCCGTGCTCTTGCTCGGCGCAGCGGCGTATATCGCAACCCTGCCCATCGCAAGCCTCTGAGCTGCCTGTCACATTCGGCACCGGTCATCCCGGCCCGCTTCCAGTACAGCTGGGTGATGTCGACCGCCTGTGAGAGGCCGAGGCGTTCCCGCGCTGGATCGACGCCGTCCGGTCCAGTGATTGCGTTGAGCGTCGCCACAACGTCCGGCCGGTCAGGTATCCACCAGTCCGAGGAAAGCGATTGGTGTGCGGAACCAGACCGAACCACGGTTGCAACCCGGCCGCCCGCCCGGAATCACAGCAAGCGCGGACCTTTGGTGCTCGGAGCGATGTTGGCCAAGGTCGTCCACGCGGGTGCTACTCGGGCGCTGGATCACCTGTTCTTGTTCATTGCCACGATCTCGGTTGGCACGATTCAGGCCAGTGTGGTCAAACAAGCGCCTGCACGGTGTCGACAAGTTGAAGAAGGCAGTTCTGGGGTTCCGCGATGGGCGACAAGATCGATGTCGGTTTCGGACGGACAACCAGCAGCGGCAAGATCTACTCAACACACATCCTGAAAAGCGGCTGGCCATCGCCGTCAGCCGCGACTCTTGCCTCGCCCACGCGAAAGCAACCGGATGAGCGAACTCGCTCACCACTACTGAGTGAGCTGCCGGTATCCGTCGAAGTAGGCGGCAGCGTGCTCATCATGATCGCAGATGTCCAGCGCGATGGCACCGACGCTCATGAGTTGGCGGAGTTGCGCCGAGTCGATGGCATGGTTGCAGCGATGCCGGATGCAGAGGCCGTTGAGGGTGAGAGCGTGGAGATCGTCGTGAGTGATTCCTTGTGATCAGAGATGATGAGTTGTTGGGTCAGGCGGTGAGGATGGTGGAAGCAGCGGTGCCGACGACGACGCCGACGCCAACAGTGACAGTGACGACGAACGAACGGACGTGTCGATACTGCGATAAATCCGCACCCGCGCCGTACGAGAGCAGGCACCGCGGGCGCGGCAAGGAGAATCGAGAGAGTTCCTGCATGATGGTTACTTCTCAGATACAACCGGATAACCGTACATTTCGCAGCAGTCAATCGGGACGATTGGCACAGCACGAGTATCCGCTGTACTACGTCTCCGATTTCTTGACGGGCAAGCCAAACCCCACCACGTCAAGGGACTCAAACGACAATCAGCCGTCTGCTAGGAATCAGCGGTTGTTCTCACGCTTCTTCGGCGGCGCCTTGAACGGTGCTTCGATGAGCATTTCGAACCGCGCATCGTCGGGCTGGTTCGGCTCATTCATCTTCTGCAAGTACTTCTTGAGGGCGGCACGACCCGTAATGACATGATCACCCTTAGCTCCGACCGAGCGAGCAAGCGCATCCTTGGCCAAGCCGACTCGTTCCTTACGCGTGGCTCGTTCGGCCTCGCTAAAGATGCGTGGCTGCTTGTTGACCTTCGCAGCGGCTGCTGCGCGCCGCTTCGCTTCGGATTCTTGCAGTGGGGTCAGCTTCTGATTCGACATGAAGGTAAGACAGTACAAGCGCCACAGTTCAACTTGTCAAAAAGGTGCTTCGTCGACAGCACCCCCACTCAGCACTTTGGCAACAAGAAAAACTGAACAACGGTTATTATTTTACCCTCGCTCGCGAGCCCGACACCGTGTGAAGCCGTCGGTCGACCCGCAAGCACTCAGGTCAAGTTGTCGATCCCGAGGTCGCTGCGCTCTGCAGGGGTGAAGGCCAGGCCGTCAACCGAAACAGCTTCGGGAAGCAAGTTCCCGTCGGTTCACACCACAAGGACATCGTCGCCACTCGACCAGATGAGGCATTGGGTCCGAAATATGAGTCGCTTGCAGTGACGCTGGTGGGGGTCACCGTCGAGGACTTCGGATTCAAACGAATACATCGGGAAGCCGTCGGCCGAACCATCGTGGCGGAATCGCCTCGGCACCCCCCGAGACCATGACCAAAACCCCTGGCCCTGCAAGCAGTTCCAGAAGGCTCTGAGGCTGGTCTCGGGACCAACCATTGCATCACCCCGGAAGCGTCTGTACTCGGTCAGTGCGAGGGAGCGTCCGCATACCGCAGATAGGGCGTGACTTCGACGACGTTCTGGAACTTCTCCTTGGCGTCCTCGGTCGACACGCCAGGCGACACGATGACGCGGTCGCCAGGGCGCCAGTCAGCCGGCGTTGCAATGGTGTCGCGGTCCGTGGCTTGAAGAGCGTCGATCACTCGCACGATCTCGTCGAAGTTGCGGCCAACCGACTTCGGGTACGTCAGCGACAGGCGCAGCTTGTTGTCTGGATCGACGATGAAAACCGACCGAACCGTCGACGTATCACCCGCGCCCGGGTGGATCATGTCATAGAGCTCAGCGACCTTGCGGTCAGGGTCGGCCACGATTGGAAAGTTGAGCGGGGTGCCATTGACGTCGCCAATGTCTGGGGCCCAAGCCTGATGATCCTCGATCGGGTCGACTGAAAGCGCCATCGCCTTGGTATTGCGCTTCGCAAAGTCGCTCTGCAGTGCCGCCGTGCGGCCCAGTTCGGTGGTGCACACCGGGGTGAAATCGGCAGGGTGGCTGAAGAAGACGGCCCACGATCCCTTCTTCCAGTCGTGGAACGACATCACACCTTCGGTGGTGTCAGCAGTGAAGTCGGGGGCGATGTCGCCAAGATGCAGGCTCATGGAGGGGTTTCCTTTCGTGGAGGCCGCCAATGCGGAGGCCCCAAATGTACGGACTTTAGGGGTAACCACCGCAGGCTCAGGAGTATTCCCGCTGCAGCACAATCGCGATGGTGACATCTCTCGACGAGCTACGCCATGGTCGGAGCCTCGATCATGACGCCTTCTGCACCGCAGACTTGGCTGGGCCCCGCATGCCGCCATCTCGATCGATCACCCCTGCCAAAGACAAGTGGTTTTCTTCAGTCCAGGTATGTCAATGTGCCTGGTCAAACCCTGCGGTGAGAACCACGGCGAGATGCTCGGCGTCGCAGCGGTCGAACGCTGACTCGCGCGTTACCTCATCGACTCCTTCGGCGAAGCGAGGTCCACCTCCAACAAGGTCGATCTCTACCTTCCAGTTCAACAGATCGACGGCGACAACGCCGTCGATCTCGTTGAAACATGTCCGCTCGGCGGCAATGTTGACGAGGCCGTCAACTCGGCCGAGCTGGGCTGACCGGCCGAGCAAGACTATTCCAGTGGTTGATCCGGTTGCGGCGGGTCGGCAGGCAACTGCCTTTCCAATGGTTGGGTTTCCTCCGTGGATGATCGTGATCATCCCAACCCTTGGTTGTGTCGCATCTCCGTGCCCGATTCCGTGGTGGCGTCGGGCCGCTGCCGCAGACGAGCTCTACAGCTCCGTTGACCAGTCTTTTGTTTCGAGGATTTCCTTGACTCGCTTCAAGAATCCGGCAGCGTAGGCGCCGTCAAACGCTCGGTGATCCCAACTCATAGCGAGATTTCCCACTGGATGAATCGCGATGGCCTCGTCGCCATGCCGATCGGTCACCACCACCGGTTTACGGACAACGGCATCGGTCGAAATGATGCCAACCTGCGGCTGGTTGATGATTGGCATCGTCAATACGGAGCCAGCGGACCCATTGTTCGACAGCGTGAACGTGCCACCGGAAATCTCATCGGGGCTCAGCGCCCCGCGGCGCGCCCGATCGGCCAGATGGTGCACTTCGCGAGCAATCGCCGCCAGCCGTTTGGTTTCGGCATCGCGCACTACCGGGGCCAGCAGACCCTCATAGTCAAGGTCGATTGCGATCCCCAGGTCGATGTACTTGTGGACGACGAGTTCGCCATCGCCGACGCTTGCGTTGAGATGCGGGAACTGTCCAAGAGCGTCGATCACAGCACGCGCAATGAACGGCAGGTACGTCAAACTGAAACCGTATTCGGTGTTCCACTTGTCCGTCACCGAGGAGCGGACAAGGTTCACGTTTGAGTAGTCAACTTCCACCATGCTGAAGGCATGCGGGCTTGTGGCCCGACTCATGATCATGTGGTCACCGGTGAGCTGACGGATCGTGGACAGCGGCAACGATCGATCCCGGTGACCCACCGAGTCCGATACCGGCGACGCTTTCGGCGCAGCCGGTGTTGGCACAGCCGGTGTTGGCACAGCCGGTGTTGGCACAGCCGGTGTTGGCACAGCCGGTGTTTGCACCGGTGCGGCGTCGGCAGCAGCGACGTCGAGATGGCCCAGCACGTCATCGCGCGTGATCCGCCCACCAGGGCCCGTGCCGAGAATCGCATCGACGGTCAGGCCATGTTCACTCACCAGACGACGCACCACCGGTGAGAGCAGCAGCTTGCCACCTTCTCGGGAACGAGCTGGAACGGCGTCGACGACGCGCGGTGGCGACACAGGCGACGCGAGCGCTCCGCTGTCAGGTGAAGGAAGCTCCGCTGCTGAGTCCGTTGCTGGCTCAGCGATTGGAACTGAATCGGAGACATCATCCGCACTGCCGACGATGGCAATCACGGTGCCAACATCAACGGTCTCGCCCTCTTCGACTCGGATTTCGGTGAGCACCCCCGATATCGGCGAGGGCACCTCGGTATCGACCTTGTCGGTCGACACTTCGAACAGCGGCTCGTCGGCCGCGACCGAATCACCAACGCTCTTGAACCATTGCAAGATGGTTCCTTCTGTGACGGTTTCGCCGAGCTGGGGAAGGGTGATATCTGCCATTGGATTGAACTCCTCGAGTGGTGGCCGTGCGTAGTTGCGTTGACTCGGCGCGTTGAGTTGGTCGACGGGCCCTACCGACCCATCCATCCGCCATCAACGGTGACGACGGTGCCGTGGACATAGTTCGCCGCTGGTGACGCGAGGTACACAGCGGTGCCCGCAATGTCGTCGGGCGACCCCCAATCGCCTGCTGGGATCCGGGTGCGGATGGCCTCCGAGCGATCGACGTCGTCCTGCAGCGTTTGGGTGTTGTCGGTGCGGATGTACCCGGGCGCGATTGCGTTGACGTTGACGCCCCGACCGGCCCACTCGTTGGCAAGCGCCTTGGTCAATCCGATCAGCGCACTCTTCGTCGCGGCGTAACCCGGAACGGTGACGCCACCTTGGAACCCGAGGATCGACGACACGAAGACCACCTTGCCGTTGCCTCGCTCAAGCATCTGCTTGCCGAGCCCACGCGCCAGGACGAACGGCGCACTCAAATTGACCTCGAGCACTGCGTCCCAGTCGTCGTCGCTGTGTTCAGCTGCCGGTGCGCGCCGAATAGTCCCGGCGTTGTTGATCAGAATGTCAACGACGTGACCTTCGCTCCTCAGCCAATCCACCAGCCCATGCGTCTGCGATCGGTCGCCGAAGTTGCAACGGCGGCCAACGAAGCGGCCACCGGCACGTTCAACGAGCGCCTGAACTTCGGACCCATGAGGTTGTTGGTTTGCTGAGACCCCAATAATGTCCGCGCCAGCGAGCGCAAGCCCGTGGGCAATCGCCATGCCGAGGCCGCGGGATGCACCAGTGACGAGCGCGGTCTGACCGCTGAGGTCGAATGACTCGTGCATGGTGTGCCTGCAGTTTCGGTAGCGGCGTTGGCTACTGGACGACCATGCCGCCGTCGATCATCAACAGTTGGCCGGTCATGTAATCGGATTCTGAGCTGGCGAGGAACGACGCTGTACCGAGGATGTCTTCCGGTTGCGAGTACCGCTTGAGCAGGATGCCTTCGGCGAGTTGATCCATCGACTCGCCCTCATTTTCGAACTTGCCGATTGCGACGAGGTCCTTATCAAGCTGCCGCCACAGCTCGGTTGCGACAACGCCGGGGCCGTACCCGTTGACGGTGATGTGGTTCGCCGCGAAAGCCTTCGCTCCGCCGTTGATCATCGCGAGAACTGCGTGCTTTGAACAGCTGTACGGGATGACGTCATCGAACGCCTGTCGAGACAGGATCGAGCCGACATTGATGATCTTGTACGGCTCGCCATTGGCTTGCGGGCCCTGAGCGATCATCTGACGAGCAACTTCTTGCATGCACATCAAGACGCCGAGAGCGTTGACATCCATAATCTTGTGCCAGTTCTCTTCGGTGATGTCCAAGAACATGAGCGGCTTGTTGATGCCTGCGTTATTGAGCACCACGTTAATTGAGCCGAAGGCCTCAACAGTTGCCGCGACCGCGGCGATGATTTCGTCGCGCTTCGTGACGTCAAGGTTGACGGCGATAGCTGTGCCACCGGCATCGTTAATCCGTTGTGCGACCTCGTTGACGCCGTCGACGTTCACGTCGCCAACACACACCTTTGCGCCTTGCGCCGCATAGTGCTCTGCCACGGCGGCGCCCATGCCCTGGGCGGCTCCCGTCACAAGAATGCTCTTGTCTTGCAATCGTGTCGTATCCATTGAAAATCTCCTCGAGGTTGTTCCAGTTGATTGGCGCAGCCGTCACCAGTTGGTGGCGACGTATTTCGGTTCGATGTAATCGAGCATTCCTTCGTGGCCGCCTTCGCGGCCGATCCCGCTCTGCTTGACGCCGCCAAAAGGTGCAGCCGGGTCAGACACGAGGCCACGGTTGAGGCCCACCATTCCAGCCTCGAGCCGTTCGGTGACCCGCATCCCGGTGGTCAGATCCGACGTGTAGAGGTATGCAACAAGCCCGTATTCGGTGTCGTTCGCGAGCCTGATCGCTTCGTCCTCGTCATCGAAGATGACAATCGGGGCAACCGGTCCGAAGATCTCTTCACGCAAGATGTCCGATGCTGGGTCGACGTCGACAAGCACCGTTGCCGGGTAGAAGTGTCCCTTGCCGTCGAGTGGCGCTCCACCGGTTACCGCCGTTGCTCCGGCACTCACTGCGTTGTCGACGAGGGCCTTCACATCGGTGAGGGCTTGCGCGCTGACAAGCGGGCCGAGGTCGGCGTCAGGCTCCATGCCACCGCCGACCTTGAGTGCCTCCATGCGTTCGACAAGGCGAGCGACGAATTCGTCGGCGACACCGCGTTGCACGTAGAAACGGTTGGCTGCCGTGCACGCTTCGCCTCCGTTGCGCATCTTGGCGACCATCGCGCCCTCGACTGCGGCATCGAGATCGGCGTCGTCGAACACGAGGAACGGTGCGTTGCCGCCGAGTTCCATCGAAGCGTTCACGACATTGTCGGCTGCTTCACGAAGGAGAATCCGGCCGACCTGGGTTGACCCAGTAAACGAGATCTTGCGGACCCGAGGGTCGTGCAGCATTGCACTCACAAGGGCGCCTGCGTTCTGCGACGGCAGTACGTTCACGACGCCTGGCGGGACGCCGGCCTCTTCGAGAATCTGCGCGACGAGGAGCGCAGTCAGCGGCGTTTCCGAAGCGGGCTTGAGGATCACGGTGCAGCCTGCGGCGAGCGCGGGCGCGATCTTGCGCGTCGCCATTGCTGCCGGGAAGTTCCACGGAGTGACGAGAACAGCAACGCCAACTGGCTGATGGAGCACAAGGATCTTCTTGTCGCCACCGGGTGCCGTTGAGATCGTGCCAAGCGAACGAACAGCTTCTTCTGCGTACCACCGGAAGAACTCGGCGGCGTAGGCCGTTTCGCCCTTGGCGTCCGTGAACGTCTTGCCGTTTTCGCGGACAATCAATTCTGCGATCTCGTCGGACCTTGCGGTCATGATTTCGAATGCCTTGCGCAAAATCTCCGCTCGTTGGCGTGGGGCGGTGTCGCCCCACGGACGAAGCGCGTCGTACGCTGCGGTCACCGCAGCGAGGCCATCTTCGACAGTCGCGCTCGCGACCGATGCAATGGTCTCTTCGGTCGAGGGATCTTGCACGTCGATGCGCGTACCGTCGGAGGACGGACGCCATAATCCATTGAGGTACAGGTCGGTGCGGACACGTTCGAGAATGGTGTCGTTCGTGGCACCTGCTGCAGTGCCGGTTTCATTGACGGTCATGTCTGGACCGCCTTTCGAATTTCTGTGGCAATGCGCTCGACCGACGGGATGGTCGCGTCTTCAAGGTTCGCTGCCGACGGCAGTGGCACATGTGGCGTCGTAATGCGCACGATCGGTCCATCAAGATTCCAGAAAGCTTCGTCAGCAACGATCGAGGCGATTTCTGCGCCCCATCCACACAGTCGAGGGTTCTCTTCGACGGTGATCAATCGACTGGTCTTCTCCACTGACTTCAAGATGCATTTGGTATCGAGCGGAACGAGTGATCGAAGATCGATGACCTCGACGCTGATACCTTCCGCTGCGAGTTGCTCGGCAGCTTCGAGAGCACGGGGGACCATCAGGGCCAGAGCGACGATGGTGGCGTCAGAACCTTCTCGCACGATTTTGGCCTTGCCGAGTGTGTCGACGATGTCGCCGGCGCGATCGGGGACGTCAAACTTCATCGGGTAGATCGACTTGTGCTCGAAGAACAGCACGGGGTCGGGGTCGCGGACTGCCGCGGCAAGCAGACCGATTGCATCTTCAGCGTTTGACGGTGCGACCACCTTGATGCCGGGGATCATCATTGCCCAATTCTCGACGCTTTGCGAGTGCTGTGCGCCGAATCGAGAGCCAGCCCCGTTTGCAGTGCGAATCACCAACGGAAACGACATCTGGCCGTTGGTCATGTAGCGGCTCTTCGCGATTTCGTTCGCCACGATGTCCCAACAGACCGCCAGAAAATCGCTGAACATAATCTCAGCGATCGGCCGCAGCCCAGTCATCGCGGCGCCCATTGCGGCGCCAAGAATTGCCTGCTCGGAAATTGGTGCGTCGCGAACCCGCTTCGGCCCGAATTGCTCGAGGAGGCCGGGGGTCGCCTTGAACACCCCGCCCGCGCCGGCAACGTCTTCGCCGAGGAAGACGACGTTGGGATCGTGCGCGAGCTCCTGCGCCAAGCCGACGCTGATTGCGTCTCGATATGTCAGTTGCGCCATGCCCAGCCTCCATCGGCCCATACGTCGGTGTAGATTACGTCGAGGCTCGGAAGTGCCCCGTCGGTTGCGTCTTCAGTCGCTTTTTGCACATCCGCTGCCACTGCCTGCGAAATGGTGGTGAGTGCTTCCTCGCCAACACCAAGTTGCAGCATTCTTTGGTGATACATCGGAATCGGATCGCGCTGCATCCACGCTTCTATCTCTTCCTTTGGGCGGTACGAGCCCGGATCAGCTCGGCTGTGGCCGTGATGACGGTAGGTCTGCGCCTCGATCAGCGACGGCCCTCCGCCAGCGCGCGCCTTGTCGAGCGCAGCACTCGCCGCGACATACACCGCGTCGGCATCGTTGCCGTCGACCAGGATCGACTCAAGGCCGTAGGCGCTGGCCCGATCAGCAGCGGGGTTGGTGACCGGAACGACGTCGGCGATGGGCGTGTATTCCATGTACAAGTTGTTCTCGCAGACAAACACGGTGGGGAGGTTCCATACCTTGGCGAAGTTGACCGCCTCGTGGAATGCACCGATGTTGGTCGTGCCGTCGCCGAAGAAGGCAACCGCCACCTGGCCGGTGTCGTTGAACTGTGAGGTCCAAGCTGCACCGTTGGCGACGCAGAGATGGGCCCCGATGATCGCGTAGCTCCCCATCACGCCGTGTTCGACGCTCGTCAGGTGCATCGAGCCGCCCTTGCCGCCCATCAAACCGTTCTCGCGGCCAAGCAATTCGGCCATGATCGGTGTGAGAGGTACGCCACGAGCAATCGTGTGGGCGTGGCCGCGATAGGTCGCAAACGTCCAGTCGTCCGAGCGCATCGCCGCACCGAACCCGGCGGCGATCGCTTCTTGACCAAGCGACAGATGGCTCGTGCCCTTGACCAGGCCCTTCAGGAACAGGTCATAGGCGCGCGTCTCGAAGAGCCGGACCTGCTGCTGGATCTCGTACATCCTTAAGCGCGCCTCTGGTGTGATGTCGAGATCGGCGTTGGTCTCGTCGACAGGTGGAGGGAACACGGGAGTGTGCTTCCCGTACTCCTCGTAGGACGGCATCGTTGTCATCAGGACGTTCCTCAGTATTCGTTTGCGATGAAGAGTTCTTCGGCGGGGAAGAGGGTGATCACGTAGCAACCATCCGCGGTGACGACCACCTCTTCTTCGATCCTTGCCGCAGACACGCCGTCGCTCGCAGGACAGTACGTCTCAATGGCGAAGACCATGTTCTCTTCGATCTCCATGGAGTGTTCGAGTGAATTCACTCGGCTGATGATTGGCCGCTCGTGCAAGCCGAGACCAAGGCCATGCGCGAACTGCAGACCAAACGCTTCAAACTCGTTGTCGAAGCCGAATTCGGTACACGCCGGGAAACCTCGGGCGATGTCGGCAGTGCTCACACCTGGCTTGATCATGCTGATCGCAGAATCGATCCAATCACGTGCTTTCGTGTACGCATCGTGCTGGGAAGGTGTGGCGCGTCCTACGTTGAGCGTCCGGTAGTAACAGGTGCGATACCCGTTGAACGACTGGATGATGTCGAAGAAGGCCTGGTCGCCGGGGCGCAGAATTCGATCCGAGAAGTTGTGCGGGTGGGGGCTGCAGCGTTCTCCCGACACCGCATTCACGGCCTCGACGTCGTCGGAGCCCTGCTCGTACAGACGCTTGTTGACCAGAGCCACGATCTCGTTCTCACGGATGCCTGGTTTGAGTACGTCGGCAATGAGCTGGTACGCACCATCAACCATGGCGCACGCCGTGTTCAGCAACATGATCTCGTCTTCGGACTTGATCTGCCGTGCGTCAAGCATGATCTGCTGTCCGTCGATGACGTCGATGCCTTCTTCTTGCAGAGCAAACAACATCGGCGGTTCGACGATGTCGACGCCGAGCGGCATGTCGGCAACTCCCTGCTCGCGTAGTAGCCGGGCAATCTCCTTGGCAGTCCGCTTGAAGAGCTCGTTTTCAGGTGGGATCGCGCCGCGCAGGCCGTTCAGCCCGGCGCGACAGTTCTCCGGCTTCAGCCACGGGGCGTGCAGACGATGGTGCGCCGCAGCGGACCCGAAGTCCCAGATCATTGGGTCGCCGTCACGCGCCAGCAACGAGTAGCGGGTCATCTTGTCGCGCGCCCACTCGCCGATCTGCGTACTCGTGGTGTAGCGGATGTTGTTCGTGTCAAAGCACAACAACGCTCCAGCCCTCGAGTTGTCGAGCGCCTCACGGGTGCGAGCCAGCCGGTAATCGCGGAGTCGCGAAAAGTTGACTCGCTCTTCGTAGTCGACGGCCATGCCGCCAGGCGACGGTGTCACCGCAATCGCAAACTCACCCATTCAGTGCACTCCTACCGTGGTTTATCGCGTCATCTCGACAAGGACTGCCGTCGAGGTATGAGCGAAGAGTAGCCGTGAACTGCAATCGATTGCAAGCCTTGATTTCAGCTATTGAGTTAAATCAACTGCCTCTTCGTTACATCATGAACTCCACGTAAATTCTTTCTTGCAATCGATTGCAGGATCGGTTACGTTGACTCCTACTGGATGCATACCTGCATCCACTGATGGGGGTCAGGCAGCATGAACGAGAACGTGACGGCCGACCGCAACGCCACTTCTGCCGGCTCCCCGATCATCGAAGCCCGGAATATCGTCAAGCGGTTCGGTGGCGCCACCGCTGTCGACGACGTCAGCCTTGCCGTCCTTCCTGGAGAAATTCACGGCCTCGTCGGCGAGAACGGTGCCGGCAAGTCGACGCTCATGCGAGTGCTCGCCGGCATTCTCACGCCCGAAGAAGGCGAAGTTCGCATCGACGGTACAGCGCTCGATGGGGGCGCCAGGTCGGCGCTCGAGGCTGGTATCTCACTCGTCCACCAAGAGCTGAGCTTGGTACCAGAACTCACTGTCGCCGAGAACATTCTCCTCGGCTCGACCCCGAGCCAGGCAGGCTTCATCAAAACTCGAGAACTCAAGAAGATCGCCGCCGGCGCACTCGCCGAGATCAACGTCTCGGTCGACCTCGACGAGCCGATCGCTCGGCTGTCGGTGGCGCTCCGCCAATTCGTCGAGATCGCACGAGCGGTCGCACGCAAACCACGGGTCCTGATCCTCGACGAGCCCACCGCCACCCTCACGCCCGCCGAGACCACCTACCTCCTCGACATGCTCCAGCGCCTGGCCGAACGGGGGTTGGCCATCATCTACATCTCGCACCGCATCCCGGAGATCTTCCGGATCTGCAACCGCGTCACCATTCTTCGTGACGGCCAGCACGTCGACACCGTTGACATCGGCGAAATTCGCCCGAACGAGCTCGTCAGCAAGATGGTCGGTCGCGACCTCGAACAAGACCTCGAGAGCCACCGTGAGCCGGCCACCCCGGGCGAAGTGGTGCTGAGCGCCACTGGCATCCGGGCCGTCGGGGTCAACGGAATCGACCTCACTGTGCGAGCTGGCGAGATCGTCGGCCTGGGAGGCCTCGTTGGTGCAGGTCGGACCGAACTCGTGCGTGCGATGATCGGCGCCGACATCAGGTCAGCCGGCGACGTAACGGTCACGGTCAACGGGTCGGTTCGACGGATCACCAGCTATCAGTCGGCGATCGCGGCTGGCGTCGCGTACATTCCAGAAGAGCGACGCACGGACGGGCTGGCGCTGACGATGACCGTGTCGGACAACATCGCGCTCCCGAACCGCCGACGCCTGTCGCGGAACGGTGTCCTGTTGTTCGGGCGGATTGCCGAATTCGCGAAGCACCTCGCCGACGAAACAGGCCTCCGGCCGCCCGAGATCAGGCGTGCGGCAGGCGACTTTAGCGGCGGCAACCAGCAGAAGGTCGTCCTTGCCAAATGGCTCGGTCGGGAGCCCGATCTCATCATTCTCGACGAGCCCACCCGTGGCGTCGATGTCGGAGCGAAGGTCGAGATCCACCGACTCGTTAAGCATCTGGCGGCGAACGGTGCCGCGGTGCTGGTGGTGAGTTCCGATCTCCCCGAGCTGCTCGAGCTGTCCGACGTGATCCACGTCGTTCGTGACGGCAGCATTGTCGGCACGTTGTCGGGTGCCGAGGCCGACGAGCAGTCGGTGATGTCGC
>JBLIMF010000013.1:0-25465 GCA_047638615.1 Gammaproteobacteria bacterium | reverse complement strand
AGGAGCAACGCTCGACTACAAAGATGGGCTCGAGCAGAGCGGCTTCGCCGTTACGAACCCCAACGCAACCCGCTCCTGCGGCTGCGGCCAGAGTTTTTCCTGAGCCAGGGTTTCCCGATCTCTGCGTCGCCGTCGTTGGTCGTTGAGCAAGCTCAACTCCGCCCTCGGTGCCTTGACCTCGGAAAACCCGACTCGAAAAACTGAACAGAAGAAATAACCAGGACGCCCGCGGAAAATTCGCGGGCGTCTTGCTTTTCCTTTCTTCCCCCTGTTTCAAACTGAGCGATGATCAGGCTTTCTTCTCGCAAGGCTCGCTGCGCCGATCAAGATAAGCGTCATCGAGGAGCCCACGGAACGAAGCGAGAAGAAATCGTGGCACCGTTTGTTCAAGGAGGTGCTCTCGCAACGCAGGCATCGGGCGGCCTGGCGCCGCTTAGGGGGTGAGGAGGGTGAGGCGGGCGTTCAGCTCGGTGGAGTCCCACACGGCGTCGAGGCGCTCAACGACCACGCCGTCCGCGTCGGTGAGGAAGAGCGCCGGTTCGTAGGTCATGCCGACCGCTGTCACTGCCGGAGCAATGTCGATCCCAGCATCGTCGGTGAACACCTCGGCGTGCACATAGACGATCTCGTCGCCGAAAAGTTCGCGGCTGGCGACCAGTGCATCGAGTGCAGGTGCGCAACTACCGGTTGAGCAGAATGCCGGCGTGCCCACGTAGTACGCAACTGGCTTGCCCAGGTTGAGCGCACTGGCCAAGGAGATGGTGTGGAACGGGCATGGGTCTGGCGTGAGGGTGCACAATGCGGCTTGGCCCTGCTCGTTACCGATCGTCGGTGTATCGAAGCCGGGGAGTAGCTGTCCGGGCGTTGGTACTGCGACTTCGCCGGGCTCTAAGACTTGGAACGACGCGCCGGTGTCGGGTCCGCCGTCGACGACGAGGGCGTAGACCCCCGGAGCGTCGATGGTGGTCCGAAAGTCGTAGTACGGCGCTGGGGCAACGGTCCGCTTGACCGCAGTGAACGCACTGCCGATCGGATTCCCGTCGATGTCGACAACGCGTGCGGCGAGCGTGGCCGGGCCATCTTGGATGAATTCGGCAGCGCCGGTCGACAGGGAGATTGGTAAGCGGATTTCGCCGGGGACTTGCACGTTGTTCGGGAATCGCTGGACAAGCGTGAAGCCTTCGCCTGATGGGCCAGCGACATCTGCTGCAGCGCCGCCACCAGAGCCAGAACTCGAGCAGGCCGCAAGCGCGCCAGATGCGGCAATGCCGGCGATGAAACGTCGCCGGCTGATGCCGGCTCCGAGATCGATGAGCTGAGGGAAGTTCGTCATGTGAGCCGCTCGCAAGCTGTGAAGAGGTGGGGGAGAGGGGTGGGAGTGAGAGGGGTGGGAGTGAGAGGGGTGGGAGTGAGAGGGGTGGGAGTGAGAGGGGTGGGAGTGAGAGGGGTGGGAGTGAGAGGGGTGGGAGTGAGAGGAGTGGGAGTGAGAGGGGGAGCGGGCGTAGCGGCCGTGATCGAGCGCCGAATTTACAAGAGGGCTAGGACAGTCGTTGCACTGGGCATCTCGGACGTGGGAATCTCTGTGTGTCATGAACGTGCCGGGAAACCAACGACTTCTTCGACGATATCGCCGCCGGATACTCGGGTGGGGCGCAGCAGGGGTGATCAGCGTCTTTGCTGTCGGAGCGGCGATCCTTGAGCCTCGCGTCGAAGACGATCTGGAGCGTCGCGTTGTGGCAGAATTTAACGACGCTCAAGTTGGGCCCGTCACGGCAAGGTTCACTGGTCAGGACGGCATGCTGCTGTGTCCCGAGGGTGTGGTCGACATCCCTAACGACCTCCTCAAGCGGAGTCGAGAGCTGCGGGGGGTCGTCTCACTTGAGCTCGATGAATCCTGCACGCAGGCTGCGATATCGGTGGACGACGTCGGTTCGCCAGACTCAATCGCCGAACCCGTAACGACCTCCGGGTCGGAAACCGCATTGCCATCCGCGGACGCTGACACAGTGGCCAGCCTCGTCGCCACCGGGTCGCAATTTTCCACGTTGCATGGTTTGCTGGGCGACACCGGGCTGGAGGCAACGCTTGACAGTGACGGACCGCTCACCCTGTTTGCGCCGACCAACGAAGCGTTCCAGGCACTCGGGCCGAACGCGACCGCTGCGCTCGGACGCGACGCCGAATTGCTGGCCACTGTGCTCAGCCATCACGTCACGGCGGGGGCAGTCACGAGCGCCGACCTCAGTAATGGTGACATTGACATGCTTGATCAATCGCCGGTCACCATCGATGTGGGGACCAGCATGACCCTCACGAGCGGTGACTCGGTGGCCACGGTGACAGAGCCTGACTTGCTCGCCGATAATGGTGTTGTCCACGCCATCGATCAGGTGCTCGTGCCGGCCGGAGTGACGATTGGCGCCGATACCAACGAGCAGCAACTCACCGCCGAAGTCGCCGACGGCCAGATTTTTCTGCGCGGCACCGTGGCGACGGATGCACAACGAACAGCGCTGATCATGGCCGCCGGTGTCCAGATCAATGCGGCGAACGTCGTTGACGGCCTGGTCGTCGACCCCGGTAGATCGGTGACTGATGCCGACATCGAGAGTTTCGCCAACCTGGCTTCCTTGATGGTCCCGAATCTCATCAGTGGCGATGCCACGCTGACCGACTCGGGCGTGACGTTGATTGGCGTTTACGCCACCGCCGAGCAGAGCACAGTGCTGAACAGCGTGTCGGCCGATGGCGTCACCTTCGATCTCACCGAGCGGGCCGTTGCCACCGAGGCCAACGCGGCAACGCTTGAGGTTGATCTCAACGCACTGGGCGCCGCCGACCCGATCCTTTTCGATCTGAGTAGCACGACGATCACCGCCGATTCTGCGGCAATCATCGACCGAGTTGCTGCGCTGTTGAACCGTGTCAGTGGCATTGCGATCGAAATCCGGGGCCACACAGATACTGATGGCCGGGCCGCAACGAATCAGCAGCTGAGCGAAGGCCGTGCCACCGCTGTGAGCGCAGCGCTCGTTGATCGCGGGGTCCCTGCCGACTCAATCACCACCGCCAGCTTCGGCGGTTCACAGCCGATTGTGAAGCCGGCTGGAGTCGAAGACAAGGCAGCGAGCCGCCGTGTCGAATTCGTCGTTACCATCCAATAGCGAGCAGCCAGACAGGAACCGTCGTGCCATACACACTTGCCAAATTCTTCCTGTGGGGCCTCCTCATGGCGCTTGCCGGTGGCGTCATTGGTTGGCTGCTGCGCAGCCTCACCTGCCGCTTTGAGGTTGCTCGGGCCAGGGCGATCGAGGTCGACTACGAAGAGCTTGATCGGCTGCGTGGTCGTCTCGCGAATTTCGAACCGGCGGTTGCCGAGCGCGATCGGCTCCGGATGGAGCTGGCTGACGTCCGTGGTTCGAGTGCGGGTGCACTCGGGTTCGCGACGACAAGAAACACCTCGATCATTCCCGATGAGCCCTTTGCTGATGACGACGCCCCCGAACCAATGCCTGCATCTTTTGCCGACGTGAGCAGTGCAGCCCCGGCCGTTGCAGCAGCCCCAGCTGGGCTTGACTCGGTTGCAGCAGCGGCAGTGCTCGGCAAGAAGATTCGAATTGACGACCTCACCGTGGTTGAAGGCATCGGGCCGAAGATCTCCGAGTTATGTAACGCCATCGGCGTCACCACGTGGGCTCAGCTGGCAGCGGCCGAGACCGACACGTTGCAGTCGATGTTGAACGATGCTGGCTCTCGGTTCCAGATCCACAAACCGGGTTCGTGGCCAGTTCAGGCAGCGCTGCTTGCCGCTGGACAGTGGTCTGATTTCCAACAGTTGAATGCTGACCTCGCCAACGGCACCTGAGGACGCGTGCGGCTGAGTTAGATTCAGCCCATGAGCAAGCCCCTTGGTCCTTACACGCCCGTCGTACGCGCTGGCGATTTCATCATCGTCTCTGGGCAAGGTGGTCTGCTCGACGGCACCAAGGTCGATGGTGGTCTGGTCCCGGAAACCGAGCAGACGATGAAGAACATCGAGTCGCTCCTCGCGACGATGGGCGCCACGATGAGGGACGTTGTCAAGACCACCTGCTTCCTCACCGACATGGAGGACTACGTCCGATTCAATGCGGCCTATGTCGCAGCGTTCGGCGAGCACCGGCCGTCTCGGTCGTGTGTTGCGGTCGCTGAACTGCCTGCCGGTTTCGTTGTCGAAGTCGAAGTGTGGGCCTACAAGCCGGCCTGATCTCTGGTGTCGCTATCGGCAGAGAGTTGCAGTGCAGTCAGCTTTGGCGAGTAACATTCCTACATGCTCGGAGGCATTGCTATTATTCTCGCCGTCGTTGTGCTGATCCCGGTTGGTGTGATGGTGACCGGTGCCGTTGCTTCAGCTGTGCTCGGAGAAGTTTTGCATCGTGACGGGAAACGTCGTCATGAGGGTTCCGAGCTTCTCGACATTCCCGACTGACCCGGCGTCAAGGAACAGCTCCCCATGACCGACGCCCTCGCTGATTTGGTCATAGCGAACGCGCGATGCGTCGCAACGATGGATGGCGCTCGCCGTGAGATTTCCGGTGGCTGGATCGCCATCATCGATGGGCTGGTCTCTGCAGTTGGCGACGGCCCAGCTCCTGATGCAGTGAAGACGATTGATGCCACCGACTGCCTGGTCACTCCCGGGCTGGTCAACACCCATCACCACCTGTACCAGAATCTGACGCGGGCGTTCCCAGCAATGACTGACAAGCCTCTGTTCGGTTGGCTGCAGTCGCTGTATCCGCTGTGGCGTGCCATCGACACCGAGTCGGTCTATGTGTCGGCCTGGGTCGGCCTGGCCGAACTCGCACTGTCCGGCTGTACCACGTCGTCCGACCACCTCTACCTCCACCCTCATGGGGCAGGCGACCTGCTGACCGCTGAGATCGAAGCTGCCCGCGACCTCGGCATCCGCTTTCACCCGACTCGCGGTTCGATGTCGCTGTCCGAGAAAGACGGAGGCCTTCCACCGGATGACGTGGTCGCCGACGACGACGAAATCCTCGCTGCGAGTGAAGCGGCAGTGCTTCGCCACCACGACCGGTCACACGGTGCCATGACCCGTGTGGCGCTGGCACCGTGCTCGCCTTTTTCGGTCACCGAAGACTTGATGGTCCGCTCAGCCGAGCTCGCCGAACGGCTTGACGTCCGCTTGCATACCCACTTCGCCGAGAATGCCGAAGACGACGAGTTCAGCCTCGCCACCTTCGGATGTCGGCCAATGGAGTACCTCGAACGCACGGGCTGGTGCACCGATCGCACTTGGGTTGCGCACTGCGTGATGCCCAACCATAACGAAATCCAACGGCTCGGAGCGGCGGGCGTCGGTGCTGCCCATTGCCCGTCGAGCAACATGATCCTGTCGTCGGGGATCGCACCGATCGTCGACCTGCGCGCCGCCGGGGTCAAAGTTGGTCTCGGCGTCGATGGCTCATCGTCAGCCGATTCGGGGTCGCTCTGGCTCGAAGCTCGCCAGGCGATGTTGCTCGCCAAACTCCGCGATGGAGCCGATGCAGGCACTGCTCGGATGGCGCTTGAAGTTGCAACGCTCGGCGGCGCAGGCTGCCTCGGCCGCGAAGGTGAGATTGGCGTCCTCGAGGTGGGTGCTGTGGGTGATGTTGCGGTGTGGTCGTTGGACGGGCCGCAGTTTGCAGGCGCATTGGCCGATCCAATCGAGGCCTGGCTGCGTTGTGGGCCGACCGGTGCCCGAGACACGGTCGTACACGGCGAGCTCATTGTAGCTAATGGCATGCTCGTGAGCAGTCGTCTCGAAGAGATGCTCGGCGCTCATGCCACGCTCTCCCGAAAGATCCAGAGGTTGAACTGAATATTTCATTTCCCTCGGTTGAGTAGTGGCCCGTGACGCGAATCTCGTTTGGGTGACAGGCCGAAGCGGTTTGCAGTGGCCAGACTGTCCCGATGTCAACTCGCTCACTCTCTGTTTGCCTTGCGGCGGCTGTGCTGACGGTCGCGAGCTGCACCGGGTCGACGTCATCAGCCATCAACGATGCGCCGTTACCCACGATCGGGATCGGGTCAGAACTGAACGGTGAGGTCGTCGTCGGCGCTGATGTTCGATTGTCGTCGAACACCGCCATCGACACCGTCGTGATGATCGGCGACTCCATTACCGTGGCGTCGGCGTCGGCGCTGCAAGAGGTCTACGAGCAGCTTGGTTTCGACGAGATAATCATCGAGTCAAAGGAAGGCAAGCGGACTGCGTTGACCTTCGGAAGCAACCCGAGCGGAGTCGATGTCGCCAGCTTTATTGCCAACTCGACGGGCCGCGACGATGATCATTCGAACGAGCTCTGGGTGGTTGCATTGGGGACCAACGACATCAACCAGTACGGCGGCCTGGATGAACGGGTTGCGGCCATCAACGAGATGTTGCAGACGATCCCTGAGGAATCTCCGCTGATCTGGGTCGACACCTACTTCGAGGATCAGCTCGAAGGTGCCAATGCGTTCAACGATGCGATCTCGAACAGAGTGGGCGACCGTGGCAACAGCACCATTGCCCGGTGGAGCTCGGTGGCGGCAGACGACGGCAACCTACACGACGACGGAGTGCATCCACGCGAGCAGGGCAGCGAAGTTTTCGCCAGCGTCATCTCATCGACGATCGTCGATTTCTTGCAACTGGTTTAGCTCTCCCAGCGAGATTCGCCGAAGCGGTAGCCGACCGACCGCACCGTTTGGATGAGGCCGGCGTGTTCCTCGCCCAGCTTGGCCCGAAGCCGACGAATGTGGACATCGACAGTGCGAGCGCCGCCGTAATATTCATAGCCCCACACTCGGCTGAGCAGGATCTCACGAGTGAATACTTTGCCAGGGTTCTGAGCGAGAAACTTGAGGAGCTCGTACTCCATGTAGGTCATGTCGAGTGACCTGCCGGCCATCGACGCCTGGTAAGTCTCTAGGTTGAGGCTGAGCGGGCCGTACTCAACGAGGTCGGAGCTGACAGCCTGAACTTCACCAGCGAGCAGGTGCCGGAGACGGGCCTCGACTTCGGCCGGATGGAACGGTGTGAGGCAGAAATCGTCGAAGAGGTCATCGCGGTGTTCCAGTTCGGAGAGCTGGGCACCGCCGATCAGCACGAGTACCGGTAGGGCTCTGTCGGGCTGCTTGCGGAGCGTCCGGAGAAAGGCCCAAGCCACTTCGGGATCGGTGGTTGCGTCGACAATCGCGCCGGCCCATCCGCCATCTGGCTCGTGCTCACTGGCAGCTATCAATGTGTTGACCGCCCTCCAGCTGTAGCCACCGAGGTCGAGCGTGCGGGCCAGTTCTGGCGTGGTCGGATCGGGAACGACGATGAGCATTGATCTGACTGGCAGCGTTTCACTCACAGCGCTGTCAAATACCGATCTCGCTCAAAGGCGCTGACGTGCGTCTTGTAGGCACGCCACTCTTGACGTTTGTTTCGGAGGAACCACTCGAAGATGTGTTCGCCGAGCGCTTCTCGGACCAGTGTTGAGTTCTCCATCGCCTCGAGTGCGACAGCCAGCGACTCGGGGAGCTGTCCAATACCGCGATCAGCAAGCACGTCGTCGCTGGTCTCGAAAAGGTTCGCGTCGGCCTCGTCAGGCAGCTGGTAGCCCTCGTCGACGCCTTTCATGCCGGCCGCCAACATCAGGCTGAAGGCCAGGTACGGGTTGCACGCCGGGTCGGGCGAGCGGTACTCGAGCCGGGTGGCGGTCGGGTTTCCCTTCTTTGCGATCGGCACACGGATCAGGCCGCTTCGATTGTTGCGAGCCCAGCTGACATGGACCGGAGCCTCGAAGCCGGGGACGAGTCGCTTGTAGCTATTGACGGTCTGGTTGGTGACCGCCGTGATTTCTGGAGCATGGCGCAGCAGGCCGGCCATGAAGGACTTAGCGGTCGGCGACAGGTAGTACGGGTCGTCGGCGTCGTAGAAGGCATTCTCGTCGTCTTGGAACAGCGAGAGGTGCACGTGCATGCCTGATCCCTGGATCCCTTCGAGGGGCTTGGGCATGAACGTGGCGTGCACGTTGTTTTTGGCAGCAACCTCGCGAACGGCGTGACGGAAAGTCATCATGCTGTCAGCCATCGTGAGGGCGTCGGTGTGACGCAGGTCGATTTCCTGCTGCCCGGGTGCGTCCTCGTGGAAGCTGTACTCGACCGGGATGCCCATGGCTTCGAGGGTGCGGATGGTCTTTTTGCGCAGCTCGCTCGTGATGTCGTTGGTAGTGAGGTCAAAAAAGCCGCCGTTGTCAATCGGCACGGGTGGGGCGCCAGGTGTGAGCGGCTCGAAATAAAAGAACTCGACATCGGGCGCGACGTAGAAAGTGAGGCCAGCTTCGTTGGCGGCCTTCATGTGACGGCGCAGCACCTGACGCGGATCGCCGGCGAACGGCGTGCCGTCGAGATTGTAGATATCACAAAAGATGCGCGCTTCCGGGACCTTGGGATCGCCCCATGGCAGAACCTCGAACGTGTCGGGATCGGGGATTGCGAGGACGTCGGCCTCCTGCACGCGGGAGAACCCGTCGATCGACGAGCCGTCGAAGGTCATGCCGTCGTTGAGAGCATTGTCCAGCTCGGCGGGGGAGATGGCGAGGCTTTTCAAGTTGCCGAGCACGTCGGTGAACCAGAGTCGCACTAAGCGCACCCCGCGTTCTTCAACCGAGCGAAGGACGTATTCCCGTTGCTGTTCACTACTCATTCAATGCAGTCTTTCAGATGGGGCGAAAAATGGCGACGGGGTAGAGGCTGAAGGCCCCCACCCCGCCAGCCACATTGCTGTTCAGGTGTTCAATTCGGTTCTTAACAGTCGAGTCAGATCGGGCGACCTGACCGAGACGTTCACTTCATGGCGGAGCAGACGGTTTCGGTCATCAGACGTGCGACGGTGTAGGGGTCGATGTTGCCGTTCGGGCGGCGATCTTCGAGGTAGCCCTTGCCGTCGATCGAGCACTGCCACGGGATGCGGATCGATGCACCGCGGTCGGACACGCCGTAGCTGAACTGGTCGTGGCGCTGTGTTTCGTGGGCGCCGGTCAGGCGCTCCTCGACGCCTGCGCCGTAATTGGCAATGTGCAGCGCAGTTTTCTTACCGAGGGCCACGCAACCAGCTTCGATGTGCGCCATCCCGCCGTCTTCGCGCATCTCCTTGGTCGAGAAGTTCGTGTGGGCGCCTGCGCCGTTCCAGTCGCCCTTGACTGGTTTGGCGTCGATGTTGATCGTCACGTTGTATTCCTCGGCAATGCGGTGCAACAGGTAGCGGCCGATCCATAGCTCGTCGGACACCTCAAGGAGGCCGACCGGGCCGACCTGGAATTCCCATTGGCCAGGCATCACTTCAGCGTTGATGCCGGAGAGCGTGACGCCGGCTTCGAGGCAAGCATCCATGTGGTCTTCAGCAATATCGCGGCCGGTGATGGCGATTTCACCGACACCGCAGTAGTACGGGCCCTGTGGGGCGGGGAACCCGTTGTCGGGGAAGCCGAGGGGCGAGCCGTCGGGCTTGAGCATCGTGTACTCCTGCTCGATGCCGAACATCGGCTCGTGCTTCTTGTACTTCTTGGCGGTGCGTGTCGCTGCGGCACGAGTGTTGGTCGGGTGGGCTTTGCCGTCGACGAGCATCACTTCGCACATGACGAGGATGCTGCTGCCTCCGCGGATCGGGTCTGGGAAGACGCGGGCAGGCTTCAGAACGCAATCGCTTTTGTCGCCGGTGGCTTGGTTGGTGGAAGAGCCATCGAAGCCCCACAGGGGCATGTCGGAAAGCTCGATGCCGTTGTTGTCGTCCAGAATCTTCGTTTTCGAACGAAGCTGCGGGGTCGGCTCGGAGCCGTCGATCCAGATGTACTCAGCTTTGATAGCCACTATGTGGTCCTCGAATTCTCTCGTTGGTGGGGCAACAGCAAGGTTAGGTCGCGACCCGTGAACGACGGGAATTGTGGCAGCAACTCCGCACATTGGCATTGCGTCTCTGTGAACGGCGCGTTAATTGAACGGTGCTTTCGGGACCAACAACAGGTTCAGCTGGACAAGTATTCAGGACGGGCATGCCTCGAACGTTGATGGCCTGATCGGGCTTGACGCACCGGCGGGTGCCACAAGCGAACTGGTGACCATCACACGTAACGATCCAAGGGGCGAAGCGTTCGCCACGACGTGGGAGCCTTGGACCAATCGGCCCAAGACGTCGGATGTCAGTGTTGGGAGCGGTCAGACAGTAACGAATACGCAGTCGGAGTCACTGCACCACTGCACGACTGCGCGACTGCACGACTGAGCCGTCTGTCCGTTCCGGTCTTCGGTCGTTCAGGCCTCCCGCAAAGCGTCGTCAGCGCCGTGGTAATGATGTCAGCGTTGCCAGTTATCTGGCAGGTTTCGTGTGCGTGATGCCAGGCGGCTGGCCAAGTGAAACAGCGAACCTGACCACCGGCGACGTCCTGCTCTATGTCGTCGGGTGGTTGACCGACAACACACAACCGGCGTTGCCGACCCATTGCTTCCAATTGATTCAGGCGGTATGCGAGATCGAGAATCGCTTGGGTTTGGTCGGCTTGCCGACGGTGGAATCGCGATCATTCACCCCGCGTCGGTACCGAACGGCGCAACGGCGATTGCTCAGAACCTGACGGTCGCCGCGAGTGCTGGGGCCAGCTTCGTCACGACCTTCCCATCCGGTGCCCGCAGCTTGATCAGGGCGAGGGCCTGATAGGCGTGGCCCTACTACGGAACGATGATCGTGTGTTCGGTGAGGTTGGGGTCGGCAGCGATTTGATCGGCGGTGAATGCGACGTCACGCCAGTTCTTCTCGCTAAATCGATTTGTCTGTTGCTCGAACAGCGGCGATGTGCGGTCGCCGGTTTGCCCGTAACTGGTAATCGCCCACGCCTGCAGTCTGTCGCCGGAGTAGTCGACGGCGAGCATGAAGCTCGATCCAAAGTTGACCGGGGCGCCTTCGCCGCGGAGTGCGCTGCCCGGTGCGACGGCATCGCCGCGCGCTGGTGACGGTTCCGAGCTTGAGTTGTTGTTGCTCCATTGAACGACGTTGGTGACGCCATCGGCGTTGGTCCCACCGTGGAGCGGGATGCGAATACCGGAGCGCTCGGCGAACTGGGCTGCACCGAGTGATGCGTCGACGGCGAACCCCGCCTTGGTCAAGGTTTGGACTCCTCGAGCGATGGCTTGGAGGAGTGGGTCGTCGCTGCCAATCCCAGCGGGAACAGCAGGGACCGCTGGGGTGAGCGTGGGGCGTGCTGGATCGAACTCGTCGCTGAATAACACACCGGTTGCGGTGCGGTCAGCGTTGGTGAAGCGGACCATTATTTCGCGCCAGAGGAGCGAGCCGGAGCTCGTGAGGTCGTAGCGGTCGTCCCAGATCGACAGCACGTTGCAGGCCTCCGAGATGTCGACGAGTTCTGCGGGCAATGCGACGGTCCCATCGTCAGCAAGGACTTCGACGACTTCGACGAGTGGATCGGCGAAGCATCTGTCGACGGTATTGGAGCGCAGCAGGAGCGCTGTGTGGGACCGATTGTCGAAGATTGCATCGCGGAGTTCGAGGCCGGAGAAGTTGCCGTCGTCGCCAGCAAGGCCGAGCCGGTTGTCCGATGCAAGTACGGCAGCGTTCTGCCGCGAGCGCATCGACAGCGGTGTGTTCTGCTCACCGTGCAGGATCGAGAATTCACCGGTGGTGGTGAATTCGTCGCTCGACACCCAGAAGCTGTCGTTGGCGTTGAAGACGTAGTCGTTTCGTTCGACCATTGGCATCTCGCTAAACGGTACGAGCCCGTCGTCACGGGCACCGGGAACGATTTCCCAGGTGAGCCGGCTGTCGGCGCCGTCGAGCAGAACAACGCCGTTGTCGTAGCCAATCTGGGTGAACGGATCGGTGAACAACTTCTCAAGGAACAGTTCCTCGCCTTCGGCTGACAGGTTTGGCGTGGCGGCAGTGTCGGCATACCAGACTCGTCCGTCGGCTCCGGTGGCGACCGTATTGAACAACGGGACGCCCTGGTGTTCTTCGTAGACGGCTTGCAGGTCGTCAAGGTTCTGCACCCCGATCATGTCGTGGTACTGCTCGATGAACTCGTTGTTGTCGATGTTCGCATCGCGGAAGGTGAGAACCGCCGAGTCGGTCCAGCCGACGCCGGGGAAGTCGATGATGGGGCCGTGCTCGCTGCGCCACAGCGTGCGTGTCTCGTTGTCGACCGAGCCGTCGGCACGCAAAATTGAGATGGTGTAGTCGGTCGGGGTCATCCGGCGAGACTCGCCGTCGACGAGGTACGACGTGGGCGACTCGGGGTCGAGCGTGAGAAGATAAGCGGTCAGCCGCTGGCCTGCCGAAACAGTGTGGGTCCAAGCAACTCCGTCGGTGAATCCAATCCCGATGCCAGGCAAACCGAGCAACTGCGCACCGTAAATGTCGACCTCACCCGGAACGGTGAGGTGTGTTTCTGCGAATCGCAGCTCACCTTCCCATGGGAAGTGTGGATTGGCGACGAGCAGCCCACCGGTGCCGGACTGGGTGCGTTCGCTGCCGACTGCCCATCCGTTGCTGCCGACGTCGATTGGTTCGAGCACCGAGAAGTCAGGCGCAGGATTGTCGGCCGGGTGGACCGGGGCGAAGCCGACGACTTCAGGGTCGACGGGAGGCTGTGCTGACGGAATGAATTCGGCAAGCCGGCCGCTGCTCGCGAGGAGGGCGATTGATCGTGCATATACGTATACCTCGACCGGCTGGACCGGTCGAACCCAGGCAGCGCCGTTGCACCAGCCCGCGAGGCCATCGTCGCCTTGGTCGGTGAGGTGGGCGTTCCAACCTTCGGCGAATGCTTCGAACTGCGTGACGACGTCGCTCGAAGCTTCGTTGTAGTCAGCCGTCGCGATGTTGGCAATGTCGATGGAGCGCCAGGCGAAGTCGCTTTCGGTGTTACGCCCGTCGTCGCCGGGACCCAGGTTCTCTGATCGGACGCCGTACACCTTCAGAATCTGGTCGACGAGTGTGCAGCCGTGGTCTTCGGCGCTGACGAAGCCCTGGCCATAGGCCACGCTCTCAAGATCGTTGCCGATGATGTGCGGGACACCGTCGGTTGTGCGTCGAATGGTTACCTCGAGTCGAGGGGGAACCAGCGTGGTCGTGGTCGTGGTCGTCGTGGTGGTTGTCGACGTACTCGTGGACGTGGTGTTACCCGATGTTGGTAACGGGATTGACTCAGGCCCCTCGCCGGGGGTGCACGCGGCTGCAAACATCACTCCGACGATCGCTAAGGCCTTCCAATGCACTCGTCTCATAGTGCCAGAAGACCAGTCTGGATCTTCAACGAAGACCGCTGTTTACGGGAATTTCTTCACGGAGGCGGGCATCTCGAGCCACTATCGTGTGCAAGGTGACAATCCTGCGTGTCGCTCTCGCCCAACTCAACCCGACGGTCGGTGATCTTGACGGCAATCTCGCGAAGCTGTTGCAGGCGTACGGTGAGGCCGAGCAGGCCGGATGCGACATCGTCGCGTTCCCTGAACTGTCGGTCACCGGCTATCCGCCTGAAGACCTCGTGATGAAGCCGGGGTTCGTCGCTGACAACCGCGTGGCGCTCGATGTCTTTGCTGCTGCGACGGGCGAGTGCGTCGCCGTCGTCGGGTTCGTTGATCAAGACCGAGACCTCTACAACGCCGCAGCTGTGTGTGTTGGCGGCAAGATCGTCGGGATCTATCACAAGCGTTTGCTGCCCAACACGACCGTGTTCGACGAGCAGCGCTATTTCACAGCCGGCTACGACTCCGACCCGCTTGAGCTGTTTGTGATCGGCGGCGTGAAGGTGGGTGTGTCGATCTGCGAAGACATCTGGAGCCCGTTTGGTCCGCTCGCCGAACAAGCAGCAGCAGGCGCCGAGGTCAACATCAACATCAACGGTTCGCCGTTCCGTGTCGAGAAAGACTTGGTGCGTGAGCAGCTTGTGTCGACTCGCGCCGCCGACTCGCACTGTGCTGTGGTCTACGTCAACCAGGTCGGTGGTCAGGACGAGCTGGTCTTCGACGGTGGTTCGTTTGCCGTCGACCACAAGGGGTCGTTGCTTGCCAGGTCGCCACAGTTTGTTGAAGAGATCACGATCGTCGACGTCCCGGTTCCGCCGGTGTACCGCAAGCGTTTGCTCGACCCACGAGGGCGTGTCACGAACGCGCTGCTCCCGACCGTTGAGGTCTCCAGTACGCCGCGCCGTGCCGCAGCGCCGACCGTGCCGCTACTCGCACCGATCACCGAGCCGCTGAGCACCGACAAAGAACTGTACGACGCACTGGTACTCGGCACCCGTGATTACTGCCAGAAGAACGGCTTCAGCGACGTGGTCATTGGCCTGTCGGGTGGCATTGACTCCACAATCGTTGCGTGCGTTGCAGCCGACGCCCTTGGCCCGGAGCATGTCCACGGTGTGTCGATGCCCTCGCGCTACTCAAGCGATCACTCAAAGTCCGATGCTGCGAAGCTTGCCGAGAACCTCGGGATTGACTACCGGACTCTCTCCATCGAGCCGGCCTTCGCGGCCTATCAAGAGATGCTCGGCGATGCCTTTGAAGGTCGCAATGTCGAGTTGACCTACGAAAACATCCAGAGTCGGTGTCGGGGGCAGTTACTCATGGCGCTGTCAAACGAGTTCGGTTGGATGGTGCTGACCACTGGTAATAAGAGTGAAATGGCCGTCGGTTATTTCACAATTTATGGTGACTCGGTCGGCGGTTACGCCATGATCAAAGACGTTCTCAAGCTGCGCGTGTACGAGCTGTGCCGCTACGTCAACGCCGCCGCCGGGCGCGAGGTGATCCCGGTCGACGTGATCACCAAGCCACCGTCAGCCGAGCTTCGGCCCGACCAGCGTGACGACGATTCGCTGCCGCCGTACGAGGTACTCGACCCGATCCTCGAGCTGTACGTCGAGCAAGACCGCACAGCTGGTGAGATCATCGAACTCGGCCACGACGAAGCGATGGTGCGACGGATCACCCGGCTCGTCGACATCGCCGAGTACAAGCGTCGTCAGTGTCCGCCCGGTGTCATCGTGAGCGCCAAAGCCTTCGGCCGCGACCGGCGCCTCCCGATTACCCACTCGTACCGCGGCTAGCCGACCACACTGTGCCAGGCACAGTGTGGTCAGCCATTTAGCTGAGGTGCATCGATGCGTGGAGGGTGTCGCAGGTTTCACCGGCGGCGCGTTTGAGCTCGGCTTTGCCGAGAATGGTGAACGTGGCTCGGGCGTCGGCTCGAATTCGACCCTTAAGGTCGATGACCCGGCCAATGTTCATGATGGTGGTCTCGGTGATCTCGGCCTCCACCAGGTGGGGCTTGTCGACATAAACAGCACGATGAAATCGGGTCGACGTTTCGCTGGTAACCGCCCAGCGTCGACCAGTGGCGATGCACGCCCACGCCTCGTCGAGCATCGCAAGGACCGCTCTGCCATGCAGCATCGTCGGCGCACCACTCAACGCATCGGGCAGGGAGAACTCGGCTGAGACAGGGTTGCGACCGGTGTCGAGGAAGAACGGGATTTGTAGCCCCCGGTTGTTTGACTGTTCTCAAACGAAACAGTTCGTCTTGTAGCCGAGATCGTCGTTGTGTCAAGCAAGGATCGCACCACAGAGACGGTTGTTGCAAGGTGTGAACGATCCGATCCGGACGGTGGCCACCTGATCGGCGATGCTGGTCAGGTGATCACGTACGACAACGACCTTCGCTCCCGGATCGAACGGAATCTCGCGACGCACGATCGTCTCGAACTTCCGCTCGATGGCCGCCGTCACGCTGCCGTGGCCATCCTTGTCGTCGATTCCGAGCACGGTTCGGACCGTGTCGATGCCCATCCGGCCACCGAGGATGGGATGGCGAAGATTCCTGCGGCCGACGACATCGCACATCTGCTCGACGGTCGAATGGAAGGTGTGGCTGGTGGTGCAGCGTTCGTCCTCTGCCGCCGAGCGGTTCGACTGAACACCCATTCGGCCCAGTGGGCGCTCCCAGGGGGCCGGATCGACGCCGGTGAAACCGTTATCGAGGCGGCGCTGCGCGAGACCGACGAGGAAGTTGGGGTGCGGCTGCCCGAGTCAGCGGTGCTTGGGCTACTCGACGACTACGCGACTCGATCGGGCTACGTGATGACACCGGTCGTTGTGTGGGGTGGTGCTGATCTGGTGCTGAAACCGAGCCCCGACGAGGTGCTTGCGGCCTACCGCATCGGCCTGCACGAGCTGTGTCGTGACGACTCGCCGCGTTTCGTCGAGATCCCAGAGAGCGATCGACCCGTCGTGCAGGTTCCGCTGGGCGGCGACCTGATCCACGCGCCTACCGGCGCCGTGATCTTGCAGTTCCGCTGGGTCGGACTTGAGGCGAGAACCGGCCCGGAGAGCCGAGTCAGTGAGTTCGAACAACCCGTCTTTGCCTGGGGCTGAGCATTGAAGTCTGGAGCAGGGGCTGCGACCGTTTGTGGGTATAGCGGATACTGCTCCAGTGCGGGATCAGGTGCCGGAGTGGCCGAAGCCGCCGCCACGGTCTTGGCCATCCAAGTCGTCGGTGACTTGCCACTCGACGTGCTCGACCTTCTGGATCACCAGCTGAGCGACGCGGTCGCCCTTGCTCAGTGAATAGTCGATGGTTGGATCGGTGTTCAGGAGAATGACCTTGATTTCGCCTCGGTAGGCGGCGTCGATCAGGCCGGGGGCGTTGACGACGCTGATGCCGTGCTTGAGGGCCATACCGCTCCGGGGAAGAACGAAGCCGCCGTAGCCCACCGGGATCGCGATCGAGATCCCGGTGGCGACGAGCACACGACCGCCGGCAGCAGCGATCGTTGCGTCTTCTGCGGCGTACAGGTCGAGGCCGGCGTCGCCCTCGTGGGCATACATCGGCAGCGGTAGGTCAGGGTCGAGTTGAACGATCGGAATCGGCAGCGAGCTCACGGCACAGCAGCGTAGAGCAGCGGGTCGGGCCTGGTCGATTGCCGGGGCGCGGAGGGCTCGGCAGTCCCAGACTCGATGAAATGGCTGGCCGCCCTCTGTCCGAACTCGTGAAACGTGGCGAGTGCCAATGGGCGCAGATGCGACCGGATGTGCTTGCCGGTCTCACGGTGGCCGTAATGTTGGCACCGTCAGCAACGGCCGATGCCGAGCTCGGCGGGCTGTTGCCCCCGCCGCCTCGATATCGGGCTAGAACCCGGGACGGCGATCTGTGCTGCTGCTGCTGCTGCTGCGGCGATCGAGCACGCCGACGGTGACCCGACGCGTTACGCGGCGTTGCTGGCGACCATCGCCGGTCTGGTCGGGGTGATCGCTACTCGACTGATCCGATTGACAGCACTGCGCTGGCCATTGCGGTATCGACGGTTGGCGTGGCGCTGATCGGGTGCCCGGACAACATCCTCACGGCTCGATGGCTGGATCGACGATGAACGGGCCCGTGCAATACCCAGGCTGCTCGTCGCTCGCTTTGATAGGCCAATTTTCTTTGGCAACGGCGAGTACTACCGAGATCGCGTCCCCGGAGCGATTGAGCCAAACCCATGCCTGGAGGCCAGCGTGGTGCTCGATTTCGAAGGAATCGGCTCGATCGATACGACGGCGGTCGACCACCTCATCGAACTTGTGGAAGAACTGCACGCCAACGGGATTGCGGTGGGCTCGGAGCAGATTGAGTGTTTCTGACGAGCAACACAGCTGCCGACGCTGCACGCGATCGTGACGACCTGACCGCTCAGGTTGAGGCGAGACGGGCCCGCATGCAGACTTCGCCGCAACAGGCTTCGGCGACGTCGTCTGGGAGGTCGTCTGGGAGGTCGTCGGGCCCAACGACTTCGTAGGAGCGGCGTCGGTACAGAGCCTGAGCTCGATCGTTCGAGCGGTGCACCCACAAGGCCGCGGTCTCCGCACCGGCCTCGGCGGCCCAAGCCTCGGCGTTGTCGAGGAGTTGTGCTGCGAGACCCCGGCGTCGGCCCTCGGGCGCCACCCACATCCCCCAGATGATGGCGTCCGTGGGCTCGGGCAGGCCGACGCCGACGATGCCGACGGGCACCGCAGCGATCTCGTTCGTCGTTGGAGGAGCCGCCGTTGCGTCAGGTGCCTCAGGTGGTGTGTCGACGGCAGCGAAGATGGCGAAGACAGCGCCTGGATGCCCGGCGAAGCTTGCAAGACGGCGTCGCCACTCGTCATCGTCGAAAGCCAGTTCTCGTTCGTAGGAGGAATCGAACGCTGTCGGGTCTGTGTGCAGCGCGCGCAACCGGATTTCGCTGAACTGTTTGACGTGGGTGGCGTTGGTGGGACCGAGGTGCAGGACGTCCATGGTCCGACGTTAGGTCGACGGCGCTCCCCGGGCAGGGAACGTTTCGTGCTGCCTCGTAGGCTGCGAAACGTGGCAACTCGACCGTTCCTCCCGGGAGGCGACATATGACTGCGCCTTCCCGTCCACCGTCGGTGGACAAACTCGCTCGCTCGCTGAAGGCCTCGGGCCTCCCGCATCCGATTCTCGTCGACATTGCCCGAGCGGCGATCGACGCCGGCGATCACGAATCGGCCGCAGCGCGCGCCGAGCAGTTTCGGCGCACCTTGCTGACACCGGTCGTCAACGCAACCGGCGTACTGCTCCACACGAACCTCGGTCGGGCACCGCTTGCTCACCATCAGGCAGCTGCGGCACAGACCGTCGAGTTCGACCTGTTGACAGGCCAGCGAGGATCGCGCCAGTCCGCCGTTGGTCAACTTCTCGCACGGCTGTGCGGCGCCGAGAAGGCAATGGTGGTGAACAACAACGCTGCTGCAGTGCTGCTCGTCGTTGCGGCGCTTGCCGAAGGGAGGGATGTGCCAGTCAGCCGAGGGGAAAGCGTCGAGATCGGTGGTTCGTTCCGTGTCCCTGAAGTGATCGAACAGTCCGGCGCCCGACTTGTCGATGTCGGCACCACCAACCGCACCCGGGTGGCCGATTACGCGAAAGCAATCGACCGCCCCGATGTCGACGCGGCGATGGTGCTCAAGGTCCACCCGAGCAACTACCGAGTGGAGGGTTTCGTCGAGGAGACGTCGATCGCCGACCTGGCGACGCTCGACGTGCCAGTGGTCGCCGACATTGGCAGCGGCCTGGTTGACGCCACATGTCCGTGGCTGCCTGGAGCGCCACCGGCATGGTTGGCCGGTGAACCGGCCGCCTTGCAGGCCATTAGCGACGGAGCTGACTTGATTACGTTTAGCGGCGACAAGTTGCTGGGTGGACCGCAGGCTGGGATCATCGCCGGTCGTGCTGACCTCGTTGATCAGTGCTTGCTTCATCCGCTTGCTCGGGCGCTTCGGCCCGGAGGCTTGGTGCTCGCGGCGCTGCAAACAACTGCACTCACCTATCTCGACAAGCGTGCTGCGACCGACATCGCCTTCTGGAAGATGGTCAGCATCCCGATAGTCGAGTTGCAAGCGCGGGCTGAGTCGATCGTCAATGCCATCCAGTTGGTGCATCCGAGCGCGCGGGCCGAATCGACCGAGGCATTGCCGGGTGCGGGCTCTGCGCCTGGTGTCACAATGCCCTCCGTGGGCGTGGTGATCGAGGGGAACCTCCTCGAACCGCTCCGGCAGTTTCCTACGCCAGTGATCGCACGCTCGCGTGACGACCGGACGTCTCTCGACCTTCGCTCGATCGACGCTGCCGACGATCAGATCGTGATCGATGCCCTGCTGGCGGCGGGTGGATGACGGTCATCGCTACGGCTGGGCACGTCGATCATGGCAAATCGTCGCTGGTCCAGTCGCTCACCGGCACCGACCCTGATCGCCTCGAAGAAGAGAAACGGCGCGGGTTGACCATCGACCTCGGCTTCGCCCACACGGTGCTGCCCTCGGGGGCTGAACTGAGCTTTATCGACGTGCCCGGGCACGTGAAGTTTCTCCGCAACATGCTTGCCGGAGTCGGCGGGGTCACCGCATGTGTGTTCGTCGTCGCCGCAACCGAAGGATGGAAGCCCCAGTCAGAAGAACACCTGCGCATCCTCGAACTACTCGGCATCGAGAACGGCATCATCGCCCTCACCAAAGTTGACCTCGTCGACGACGAGTGGCTCGAACTCGCCGAGCTCGAAGTTGCTGAACACGTTGCTGGATCGTTCCTCGAAGATGCCCCGGTGCTTCCGGTGTCATCGATAACGGGGGCCGGCATGGACGAGATGCGCGGAGGGCTCGATGAACTCATCGCCCGCACCGCAGCGGCAACCGATCGCAAGCGTCCCCGACTGTGGCTCGACCGTGTGTTCGCCGCCAAAGGCAGCGGCACCGTCGGCACCGGGACGTTGGTGGGTGGCACGTTGCGGAACGACCAGTTGGTCAGTATCGAGCCGGGCGGCCATTCGGCGCGTGTCCGCACGATCCAAACTGCCGGGCGGACGGTCGACGAGATCGGCGCAGGCAACCGCGTTGCTGTCAACCTCGCCGGCATCGACTACAACGATCTGCAGCGCGGCGATGCAGTCATCGAACCCGATCGTTGGCGGCTTACCAGCCGATTCGACGCGTCGCTGCGGGTGCTCGATGCACTCGATCACGATGTGTCACGTCGCGGCGCGTACGTCGCTTATATCGGTTCCGGTGAGTACTCGGTCAAGCTGCGCGTGCTCGGCGTTGAAGAACTGTCCCCCGGGAGCACCGGCGCGGTGAGGCTGTTCCTCCCGGCAGCAGTTCCGCTGCTCCCAGGTGATCGTTTCGTCCTCCGCGAGTCCGGTCGTGACGAGACAATCGGTGGGGGAGAAGTGCTTGACATCGATCCCGTGCTGCGCGCGTCTCGAGCCGCACCCGATCGCAGCATCGATCGATTAGTCAGCGAACGCGGCTGGCTGACCATCGACGAAATCGAGCAACTCACCGGTGAGGTCGTTGATCCGATGATTGGTGACTGGGTTACATCGCCCGAGTCGCTCGCCAAACTGACCGAGACGGTTCTTGCGCGGGTTGAAGAGGCCGGCCCAGCAGGCGTTGACCTCGCAGCATTCGACGATCGCGAGCGGGCGATACTTCCGACCCTCGATGAGGTCGTCGTGACGGCTGGCCTCGTCCAGCCGGCTGATGCGATCGACCCGTACGAGGATCACCCGGTGCTGGGCGAACTGCTGGATGGCGGATTTATGCCGCCGTCAATCGCCGCCGTCGATCGCAACGACCTGCGCGAGCTGGTTCGGCGTGGCCATGTCGTGCAGCGCGATGGGATCGGGTTCCACCGTGATGCGATTGAGGCAGCGGGTTACGTCGCTGCAGAGTTACTCGCCGAACAGGCTGACGGGTTCACGGTGGCTCAGTTCCGTGATGCCACCGGCGCCAGCCGCAAGTTCGTTCTGCCACTTGTTGCCGAACTGGACGCACGCGGAGTCACACGCCGGCGCGAAGATGTCCGTATCGGCGGCCCACGGCTTCCTCCGGTGTAGCGGTCACACTGTGCGTGGCACAGTGGGACCGGTCAGCTGGCAAGGAGATGCTTCCGTTCGAGATCGGTGAGGCCACCCCAGATGCCGTAGCGCTCGTCGCGGACAAGTGCCTGTTCGAGGCACATGTCACGCACCACGCATGATGCACATACCTTCTTCGCGCGTTTCTCACGGGTTGCTTTGGTCGAGCGTTTCTCGGAACGGAACGGCGGGTAAAACACGCTGCCAATTTCGCCTTGGCAGGCCGCTTTGCTGCGCCACTCGAGTGGACCTGTTTGTGATGGAACCAACTGCACATCGACCACGGTAGGTGGCCGGCATTCTGCTGGTCAAGGGGCAATTCCGCGGGGGCTCGACTATTCCGGCACTGTGGGTGACGTTGACTCAGCATTCACACTCTCGTCATCGAGCGTGTCGTCGTCGTCCTTGCCGCGCATTTCGCGGTAGTCCTTTGCAGCACCCTCGAGGGGCTCGACTTCGAGGGTGATCCCATCGATCTCGGCAACACGGATCTGCTCGCCCGCAAGCACGGGAGTCGCCCTATTAGTCCGGGCTCGCCAGCGGCCGGCGCCGATTTCGACCACGCCGTCTGGATCAACGTCGGTGATCACGGTGCCGACCTCGCCGATCATCCACTCACGACCGATCGTCGGCGTCGCGAATCGGGTGCGAACCATGTTCGGCATGCCGACAATGAATGTAAGTGTGATGCCGCCGAGGCCAGCGAGTAACGCAAGCCATGAGGGTCGCATGCTGGCGCTGGGCAGTGATTCGAACAGGAACAACGTTCCGATCACCGTCAGCAGCAGGCCGATACCTGTCCAGAACCTGGGTATGCCAACTTGAACATCGACGGCGAAGGCAAGCATTGCCACGCCGATGACGACGATGGCCCACGTTCGAGTCGGGAGGACTGAGAGTCCGCTGAAGGCGAGCAGCGTGCACACAGCGCCGACTACGCCGCCGACACCGACACCGGCCGTGTAGAACTCAAAGACGAGCAGTGCGAGGCCGGTGAGGAGCAGTAGGTAGGCGACCGGAGGGCTGGCGACCGTGTGGAACAGCTGGTCGATGAGCGACAGTTTGGAGAATCGAACGGTTGCAACGGTGTCGAAGCGCAGGTTGCCATCGTCGGTGACGACCTGCTCGGTGGTGAGCAACGTCGTACCTGACTCCTCGTAGCCGTTCATGGCCTGCAGCATCGACGTGACGGTTGGAATGCCTTCGTCGTCGATGCGCTGCTTGAAGATGTCGAGGTCTCGGGCTTCGCTGAGGCCGACCGATCCGTTGCGGAGGGTCTCTTCAGCCATGCCGAAGTCAATGTCAGCTGAACGAATATTCAGCGGCTCACCGATGTAGCCGACGCGGGCGCCAGGTGCCATGCCCGTGACATCGGCCACGGCCAGCATCTGCGCGGCAGGACCGTAGAAGCGAGAGCCGGTAGGCCCAACCCAAACGCCGATGGGTATCGGGGCGTTTGCCATGTCGTCGATCAGCTTGGCGACAACATCGTCGTCGACGATCGTGCCATCACTGTTGACTTGCAAAATCAGTGCCTGAGCACCGCCGTTCTGGGCCCGTTCGATGGCGTTGCCGATTTCGGCGACCAGGATGTCGTCGATAAAGCCGCTCACCTGCAGCACATCAACCGGGGCGATGTTGGCGCCACCTGGAGTTGTCACCGTGTCGACGCCATCGGTTCCGTTGTCGGTCTGTGCATTTGCTGCGCCGCCGAACATCGAGAGCCCGGCCGCCATTGTGAGCAATGCGATCGCTAGTCTGCGCAAAGGTGCCTCCGGAACATGAGAGTCCGCTGCAGTCGTTGACCGCCACAAATGTTGTCATTGTGGCGGGCAAGGGGGGTGTCGGAAAGACAACAGTAACGGCTGTCATAGCCCGCGCGGCCAGCCGTGACGGACGACGTGTTCTCGTGGTCGAGCTCGACGGTAAACCGACCCTCGACGAACTCCTTCCTGACGACGGTCATGGTGACGGGGCCAACCCGTCTGGCGGCAGTATCGAGGTTGTTCATATCTCTGCCGCTGATGCCCTCGACGAGTACCTCCGGGACCATGGTTTCCAACGGATTGCCAAGCGATTGACCAAAACAGGCGTTATCGACATGATCGGTACAGCGGCTCCAGGAATCGATGATGTGGTCGTGATCGGCAAGATTAAGCAGTACGAACAAAGCGGCGATTACGACGTGATTGTTGTTGACGGCCCGGCCGCCGGACATGCGATCACATTCCTCACGTCGGCGACTGGTTTAGCCAACGCTGTTCGGAGCGGCCCCGTACGGACCCAGTCTGACGGCGTGATCGAACTACTGACGGATGTCGAGCGGTGCCAGGTCGTGTTGGTCACGCTCCCCGAGACAACTCCGGTCAACGAGGTCGTCGAAACGGCATTCGCGCTTGAAGATGATGTCGGCGTGCAGCTCGGCCCGATTGTGGTGAACGCAGTCGACGACGGCGTAGAGCTCCCCGACGTCGACGCTGAGGACGCCGTCCTGAAAAAGGTGACTGGCCCTGACGTCGAGGTGATTCGCTCAGCGGCGGCCTTCCGGCGTTCGCGTCGGGCCATGGAGAGCGCCGAAATCAATCGGCTGGCCAACGAGATGCCCCTCAGACAGCTGCATCTCCCGCTTCGTCTCGTGGCCGGCCTCACGGCCTCCGACATCGACCTGATGGCCGACGTCCTGGCCGAATCGGAGGCCGATCGTGGCTGACCTCGGTGCCGTCATCGACAACTCGTCGGTCATCGTGTGCTGCGGCTCGGGTGGCGTCGGCAAGACCACCACGGCAGCCGTTCTCGGGCTTGAGGCGGCGCGGCTTGGCCGCAGAGCTGTGGTGGTGACCATCGACCCGGCCCGGCGCCTGGCGGATGCACTCGGCCTCGTTGACGGCCTTGCAGCTGAGCCCCAGCGAATCGAACTCGGCACCCGACCTGGTGATGCGCTGAACGGTGAACTGTGGGCAATGATGCTCGACACGGCGGCGACGTTCGACGGTCTGGTGACTCGACATGCGTCGGACCCTGACCAAATCGAACGGATCTTGACCAACCCGCTCTACCGGAACATGGCGGGGGCAATGAGCGGCACACAGGAATACATGGCCGCTGAGACGTTGCACACCCTGCATGGCGACGACCGGTTCGACCTCGTCATCGTCGATACGCCGCCAAGCCGGAACGCCCTCGACTTCCTCGATGCGCCCGGCGTGCTCGCCCGATTCCTCGACCATCGAGCGTTCAAGCTGCTGATGCTGCCGACGAAGGGTGGGCTCCGGGTATTCGGGGCGGCAGCTCAACCGATTTTGAAGGCAATCGGCCGTGTTGTTGGATCTGATGTCTTGGCTGATGCAGTGGCGTTCTTCCAGGCGTTTGCCGGTATGGAGTCAGGGTTTCGTGATCGGGCCGACGAAGTGGTCGCGCTGATCAGAGCACCTGAAACTTCGTTTGTCATCGTTGCCTCCCCGCGTCACGACACGATCACCGAGGCCGTCTGGTTCGCTCAGCAACTGGCCGATCAACAGGTCGATGTCAGTGCAGCAATCATCAATCGCACACAGCGAGCTTTCGGGGACGGCACCGCTGCCGATGCCCGAGCTGCTGGCGAGGTCGCCACTGGCGAACTCGCGGCGCTGTGGTACAACGTTGCCGACCTCCGGACGCTCCGCGAGGCCGAGCACGAGGTGGTCTCCCCGCTCGGTGACGCCGTCGGCCACGACCGGGTGGCGCTGCTCCCGCTGCTCGACAGCGATGTCCACGACCTCGATGGGCTCTACACCATCGCCGACCATCTCTTTGACCGGTCCTGAACCTCCTCGTGCCGGCAAAGTGTCACGCTCCGGTTGTCACGCTCCGGTCAGACCAAAGTGTGACAACGCGGGTCGATGTGGGTTGACCGGATAACGTCTGGCCTCGTGAACATCCTCATTGCCACCGATGCCACCTGGGTTGTCGACGACATCACGGCGGCGCTTGGCGCCGACGGCGTCACCTTCACGGTGTGT
>JBLIMF010000012.1:0-26092 GCA_047638615.1 Gammaproteobacteria bacterium | reverse complement strand
AAAGGTTCAGCCGGGCCAACGACGATACTGCCTGTCCAAAGTCATCGACCGAGAGCGACACACCAGACGAACAGATCCGCTCCGTCGATGCGACGACGCGCTCTGCGCAGAAGTCGGCGGCGAACTCAACGACTTCGACCGTCAGAGTGTCGATCTGCGGCTGAAACCATGGCCGAACGTGCCTGGACCCAATCGCATGCGTGAGCCCCTGCATGAGCACGATCCGCCGCTCGGTATGCGGATCGTCTTCAGGCCGGTACCACGTCGGGCCGACGCTCTCTCGCTGAGCGCGATAATTGGCGATGTCCGCGAACCGCAACAGCGAGCGCGCGGCGCGGGGACGACTGCGGCGAACTCGTCGCCACCGAGGCGAGTCGCCACCTCACCCAGAACTCGATCACCGACGTCGTGGCCCAGGCCGTCGTTGATCTCTTTGAAGTTGTTGATGTCGAGCAGCAACAGCGCAACTGGTCCCGATGTCTCGTCGAGGCCATCGAGGACGCCGCGCAGAACACGCCGGTTCGGCACCCCCGTCATCGAGTCGTGGTCTGCCTCATGTCGCGCAGCTGTCGCGACTTCTTCGATCTGGATCAGCGTGCCGCTGTGGAGCCGGCGCCGATCACCACTGGTCCCGCACTCAAGCCGTAGATCACGGCTGGCGACACCAGGGTCAGCGTCGCGATCGCAGCGAGGCCCCAGAACCAATTCTGCGGAAGGTACGGACTGTTCGATCCGAGCGACCCGATGGCGACGATCGCGATCCCCAGGTATCCGGACGGAGCGACCAGAGCGTCCACGGCCATGAGCAGATATTCGACGAGCACATATCGCGCGAGCTCTTGGGTGACCGTGATCTCAAGTCGCCGCACGACGATCGTCGAGATCAGCTGGACGACGGCGATCAGGGTGCGAGCCGGACCCGATACGGCCCAAAGGGAAGGCCGATGACGAGCGCACAGACGAGGACTGTCAATACGAACCGCTGGCCGACCGGATCTGGGTGCAGCCACGGATGCTGTACTCGGTACGGCCCAGCCGAAAGCGCCGCCATCTCATCCGAGGGAGGCGGTGGCCGTATCACAATGAGTCCTCCGACATATTTTGAAACTTGTTGAGCTCCAGCCGCCGATTCAGACGAATTCTGGAAGGTGCATTCGGCACGAAGGTTCTCGCCTCAACCGCCACGGCTCGCGGACGAACATCCGGGACCGAGCGGGCTCATTTCGTCGGGTTCAGAGACACTGGCGCAGTGTCGCTCCCCACCCAAAACAATGGGCTGAGTGAGCTCAGCCCTGTTCGATGGCGGGAAGTACTTCGAAGAGGTCGCCAATCACTGCGTAGTCAGCCTTGACGACCATGTTGGCGGCGGGGTCGATGTTGATGGCGAGGATTTTCTTCGCCGCCTTCGCTCCGACCCAGTGCTGGATTGCTCCGCTGATGCCGCAGGCGATATACAGCTGCGGCGCAATGCGGGTACCGGTCTGGCCAACCTGATCGCTGTGCGGCCGCCAGCCATTGTTTGTCACCGCACGGCTACAGCCGACCACGCCGCCGAGGCGTGCTGCCAGCGCTTCAAGCACGTTGAAACCTTCAGCCGAACCGACGCCTCGACCGCCACCGATCACAACCGGCGCAGTTGCCAACGTCAAGCCCTCAGACAAAACGACACGATCTTGGATGACCGAACGGCTGACCCATTCGGGCAGTTCCACGATGTGTTCGACGGTGGTCGCCGTCGCTCCAGCTGAGACCTCTTCGGCTTCAACGGCATGAAGGGCCACCGAGACGATCGGCAGACGCGATGTGAGGCGAGCCTCCTCGTCGAGCGAGCCGCCCCATTGCACCCGAGTCATCTCCCACTCGTCCGCTGTCTTCACCGACACGCAGTTCGCAACGAACGGCAGATCGAGCTCCGCAGCAACCTGCGCGAGCACCTCGTTACCGCGGTCGGTGCCGGAAGCAACGATGCCATTCGGCGACAGCAGCGCGGCGAGCGACGCCACGACCATGCCATACGCCTCGGGGCCGTAATCGCCAACAGAATCGCCAGCGATCGACGCGTGGTGTACAGCTCCCGCACCGTGCGCCGCACACACGTCGACGAGCCCGGCGGCGTCCGCACCGATCAGTAACGCTTCGACCGACTCGCCGAGTTGCTCAGCAATCGAGCGAGCAAAGGCGAAGGCTTCGAGCGACGCGCTGGCGAGCGTGCCCCGGTCATGTTCGACGACGACGAGAATACTCATGCCCCCACCTCCTGCTTGCTGCTTCCTTCCGACCAGAGGCCGAGTTCCTTCAGCAATTCGATAACTGCGGGGGCGGCAGCTGCGCCTTCCCCGAGGATGATCGTCTCCGATACTTTCTCTTCGGGACGGTTGAGGCGGACCATGGTTTGGCCTCCAGGAGCAGCCTCCGACGTAGCGACGTCTACTGCGAGCTTCTTCGAAGCCAAACGACCGCGCATCGTCGGGTAGCGCGGCCAGGTGATGCCTTCCTTCACACCGATGGCGCACGGCATCGGAAGCCTGTACACCTCCATGCCCGAGTCGATCTCTCGCTGCGCTTCGAGCACAGTGCCCTCGCCATCGATTCCTGCCGAGATGTTGACGCCTTTAATTGCGTTAACCATCGGCCGCCCAAGGGCACGAGCGACACGAATGCCGACCTGGAAGCCACCGGTGTCGGCCGACTCGTTGCCGAAGATCATGACGTCGAAGCCACCATCGGCTTCTTCAATCGCACGGATGGCGTCGGTCATTGCCAATGCGGTCCGTTGCGGGTCCCAGCCTTGGGTTCCGACATCGACCAGCGTGGCCTTGCTGATACCGATGGACGCGGCCCAACGGCACTGTTCATCGGCTTCCGCCACACCAAGTGTCAGCACGTGCGACTCGCCGCCGTGCGCCTCCACCAACTGCACTGCCAACTCGAGCCCGCACTCTTCGTGCGGGCTCATGGTGTGGCCAAGATTGGTGGCATCAACGGACTGGCCGTCATCGGTGATGTTGATCTTGGCACCAGGTGCGGGCACCCGCTTGACGCAAACAAGGACTCTCATAATGCTCAGCCCTTCAGACGTGTGTCTTCGGGGTCGAACGGGCCGTTGGTGCCGACGACGGTCACCGGGAAGTACTCGTTCATGTACATGACCTGGATCTTCGTACCGGCAGCCGCCATGTCCCGCGGGAGGTAGCCCATGAGCACCATCTTGGCGACCGACGGGGCGTAGCCGGCGGTGGTCACCCGCGAGACCCGCTGGTGGCTATCCATGATCGTGTGGCCATCCATGTCGCACAACGGCTCGTTGCCACCCTGCATCCAGCGGATGCGACCCTGCGAGTCGGTCTGATCGTCGACGGTCATCGTGCACATCAGCACTTCCGGATCACCGGCTTCGCGAGCAGTGAGGTAGGCATCCTTGCCGATGAAGTCTGCCGACTTGACCTTCGGGCGGGCGAGGCCGGCTTCGAGCGGGTTGTACTCGCTCTCGAGCTCGGCGCCCTGCAGGCGGTAGCCCTTCTCGATGCGGCCAGAGGTGCCATAGACACCGCCGCCAGTGGCGCGAATGCCAAGGTCGGCACCGGCCTCCATGAGCGCGTCCCACAACTTTGTGGCGTTGTCCCAAGAGACGTAGATCTCCCAGCCGGAGTCGCCGACGTACGAGATGCGGAACAGCGTGGCGTTGACCTCTTCGCCACCGAGGTTCAGCTTCACCTCGACGAGCGATCCGTACGACGAGCCCTCGTGTGAGAGATCGGCATCGGTCAGCTTCGCGAGCGTGGCCGGAGCATTCGGGCCCCAGAGGCCGAGTGTCGACACTTCGAGCGTGCGGTCGGTCACCGTGACCGAACCGTCCTGCGGCATGTACCTCTTCATCCACGACAGGTCGCGTCCACCGTCGAACACGCCGGTCACGACAACCACGACATCCTCGGCCGTACGGTGCATCGTGAGGTCGGAGTGGAAGCCACCGTCGGGGGTGAGCCACGGCGTGTAGGTCGCACGGCCAACGGGGCCGATCTTGTTCACACACAAGTAGTCGGCGAACTCGACGGCACCGGGGCCAGAGATCTCGAACTCCTGGAATGCCGACAGGTCAATGAGGCCGACGTTCTCACGCATGTTGAGGTGTTCGCCGACCGTGATCGGGCTCCACCAGCGGTTGTCCCATTCGACTTCACGCTCGGCAACGTTGTAGCGCTCAGCAAGGTCGGCGTTGCTGCCGTACCACTGCGGTCGTTCCCACGTGCGGGCCTGGAAGAAGAAGGCGTCAAGCGCTTCTTGGCGTTCGAACAGCGGCGACACCTGCAGGTTGCGGCGGTTCTCCCACTGCTCGGCGGGATGCACGATGCCATAGGTCTTGTTGAAGTGTTCTTCGGCGCGGCTCCAGATGTGGTCGTCGTTGCGCTCGTGGTCGTAGAAGCGGGCGATGTCGGCGCCGTGGGCGTCGATCACTCGCGGGTAGCCGTAGGTCATCCACTCGGCGACGACCTGGGCCATGCCCGGGCCTTCCTTGACCCAGACGGCGGCTGCCGACCAGAGGTTGCGGACTTCGATGGTCTCGCCAAGGCACGGCATGGCGTCGGGTGTGAGCGAGAGCAGGCCGTTGATGGCGTACTTGATTTCAGCGTCGCCGAGCATGTCCATCAGCTCGATTGCTTCTTCCATCTGCTGGTCAAAGTCGTCGGGCGTGAACGGCATTTCGGTGGGGCTGAGCGCTGCTTCTTCGTTCGACGGGATGTCGTCGGGGTGATGCAGGATCGGGCGGTGGGCGTAGGAGCCGACTTCCATCGAGCCGGAGGACTGCCGCTCGTAGCAGAACGTGTCCATGTCACGGACGATCGGGTAGCTGATCTCGCTCTGCGTCTCGGCGAGGATGTCCATCGGACCGACGTCGGCCATCTGATGCACGGCGGGCACGAGCGGGATGGTTGCGCCGGCCATGTTGGCAATACGGTTCGACCAGACGCCACAGGCGACAACGACGTACTCGGCTTCGATCCGGCCCTTGTCAGTCACCACGGCGGTGACCTTCTGGAGCCCGGTGCCGGGCTCATCTTCAGTCTCGACGTCGAGCACTTCGGTGTTGGCGAACACCTTGAGGCCGGTCTTCTCGATCGCCTCGTTGCGGAAAAGTGTGCCGGTGTCGAGGGAGTCGACGACGCTGACGCTGGGGCAACTGAAGCCACCGAGGATCACATTTTCATTGATGAACGGCACGAGCTCTTTGACCTGCGCCGGGGTCAGCAGTTCGGCCTCAACGCCCCACGCCTTCGCAGACGTCATCCGGCGCTGGAACTCATCCATACGCTCGGGTGTGCGGGCCACTTCGATGCCACCGGAGTCAACGCTGCGTTCGACGTCGCGGTACTGGTTGGCGCTCTGCACACCGAGCAGCGCCATCTCCTTGTTGTGATCGACCGGGAAGATGAAGTTCGACGCATGACCAGTCGAACCACCGGGGTTCGGGAGAGGGCCCTTGTCGATGAGCACCATGTCAGTCCAGCCAAGGCGGGCGAGGTGGCCGACCAGGCAGTTGCCGACGATTCCGGCGCCAATGACGACGACCTTGGCGGTAGTGGGGAATTCTTGGTCACTCATGGAGGCGCTCGCTTCAGAAAGGCAAAGAGTTGCGAAAGGGGCCTGACCCCTTGCGTCGCTCCTTGAACTTGACAATGGTGATATATCAACAGAGTATGACGGGCGTGTCAACTGTTTTTTCAATCGGTCAGCCGCAACCCCTCTCGCTCGCCGAGCGTGCATACGACGAGATTCGGCGACTGATCATCCGCCTCGACCTGGCACCCGGTGACGTGGTGCGCGAGGCCGACCTCCAAGTAACCCTCGACATGAGCCGCACGCCAATCCGCGAAGCGTTGCAACGCCTCGCTCGCGACCACTTCGTCACCGTCATCCCGCGGCGCGGGATGTTCGTGAGCGCGATCGAATTCGACGAGCTCGCGATGCTGTACGAAACCCGAGCGATCATGGAGCCTTACGCCGCTCGCCTCGCAACTAAGCGCGGCACGCAAGCCGACTGGGACGAAATGGCCGAGGTGCTCGCCGAGACAGCTCTCCCGGGCAAGACGCCGGAACAACTCCTCGAGCTCGATCGGCAGTGCCACGAGATCATCTGGCGCGCATCCGGCAACCGCTTCCTCACCAACACGCTCGACACGCTGTACGCCCAGAGCGACCGGCTCTGGCACATGTACCTTGCCGACGTCCACGACATGGGCCATGCCGTTGACGATCACGCGGCGATTCACGAAGCGCTCCAATCCGGTGACGCTGAGACCGTGGCCAACTTGATTGAAGATCACGTCAACTCCTTCGACGCACAGGTCCGCGACGCGGTCACGACCCGGCTCACTGCGCCGCTCGCCTGACCGGCCTCCGCGCTCACCTTGATCGCCAGCTCGAGGCGGGACTCGCTACGCGTGCTGCGAGACTGTCTTCATGACGGGGTTCGATTTCACAACCGACCACTGGTACGTCAACGATGTACCCGGCGACCCAGAGCAGCGCAATGTGCGCCGCCAGGTCAGCGGTGCCGGGTGGTCGCCAGTTGAGCCCACCGCGACTGCAGCACCAACGCTCATCGCCCACTCCCCCGAAGTCGCCGAGCAACTCGGAATCGACGAAGACACCGTGGGGTCAGATCAATTCGCACGGGTGTTCAGCGGTAACGAACTGGTCGACGGCATGCAGCCCCATGCAATGAACTACGGCGGCCACCAGTTCGGCAACTGGGCCGGCCAACTCGGCGACGGACGAGCAATCGCCCTCGGCGAAATCAACACAGCCGATGGCGGCCACGCCGTACTACAGCTCAAGGGTGCTGGTCCGACCCCGTACTCCCGCGGTGCTGACGGTCGAGCTGTTCTGCGCTCCTCCGTTCGCGAGTTTTTGTGTAGTGAAGCAATGCACCATCTCGGAGTGCCGACAACACGCGCCCTCAGCCTCACGCTGACCGGCGACGACGTCATGCGCGACATGCTGTACGACGGCCATCCAGCCAACGAGCAGGGTGCGGTTGTCTGCCGTGTCGCACCGAGTTTCGTCCGCTTCGGCCATTTCGAACTCCCCGCATCTCGCGGCGAGATCGACCTGCTGCGTTCGCTCGTGGAACACACGATCCGCCGCCATTTCCCGCATCTCCTCGCGGCTGACAGCCCCGACAACCCGAGCGTCACTGACGCTGCCATCGTTGCCTGGTTCCAGGAAGTTTCGCACCGGACCGCCGACCTGATGGTCGACTGGATGCGCGTCGGCTTCGTGCACGGCGTGATGAACACCGACAACCTTTCGATCCTCGGGCTGACCATCGACTACGGCCCATACGGGTGGCTCGAAGACTTCGATCCGGGCTGGACGCCGAACACGACCGATGCCGGCGGCAAGCGTTATCGATACGGAAACCAACCGCAGATCGGCCACTGGAACGTCAGCCGCCTCGGCGGTGCGCTGCACTCGCTCACCGAAGATGCCGAGCCATTGCAAGCGATCGTCGACAGCTACTCGGAACGCTTCGCTGACGGGTGGGACCGTGCGCTCGCCGACAAGCTCGGCCTCGCCGATGCCGACATCGTTCGCCGCCGCGAAGTCGCTGCCGACCTGCTCGACCTGCTTCCGCTCACCGAAACCGACATGACGATTTTCTTCCGCACCCTCGGCGATATCGACATCAGCGAAGTCGGTGGAGTCAGCCTCACCGCAGACGACAACACATTGATCCAGCCACTCGTCGGGGCCTACTACGCCCCTGACGAACTGACCGGCGAACTGCTCGAGCGGACCGCTGCATGGTTCCGGTCGTACATCGAGCTCAGCCGGACGGCACACCAAACAGCCGAAGCCCGCCGCAGCGGCATGCATGCGGTCAACCCGAAGTACGTCTTGCGGAATTACCTCGCCCAACTTGCGATCGACAAGGCCGAAGCCGGCGGCTACGACATGATTCCCGAGCTGCTCGATCTGCTGCGCCACCCGTACGACGAACAGCCGGGCCGCGAGGAATACGCAACACTCCGGCCCGATTGGGCACGGACACGCGTCGGCTGCTCGATGCTGTCTTGCTCATCCTGAGCCTGTTCGAACCCCGACTCAGGACATTTGCCACCCGACCTCTGAGACAAACGCTCGACCGGGGGCTGCATCTTTCTGGGGCCGTCGGCGTGACAAGCTCAGACGATGACAGACGAGGGCAATCGCAACGCTGACCTCGGGGCAAGCACCAGCCCGCAACCACCCGCTGGTGGTCGGTCTCAATGGGGCGGGTCGGCAACAATCGGACTCCTCGTCAGCGGCGTCATCGCAGCGATCGTTGTTCTCCTCCTCACCCGAGGCGGTGACGACTCAGTGCAGACCGTCGACGAGTCGACCACGACCGTGTTGATCGACTCGACGATTCCCGTCGAAACGTTGATTGATCCGGCCACAACGGTCCTTGCGGAGACGACCGCCCCTCCGGCCGATACGACAATCGGTCCGACAACCACCGAGGCGACAGAGACGACCACGACGCCGACGCCGACCGCCACCTCAACAGGGCCGGCGTTGGCCTCTCCGGGCACCGTCCGTGTCGAAGGCGTCGAGTATTCGATTGAGCGCTCCTGCTTCACGGTGCCACTCGCACCCAGCTACACCGACCTGCAGGTGTTCAGCCACCTGATCAGCATCGATGGCACATCTGCGATCGTCGAGCAGTGGTTCGACGAGGGCGGCATCACCGACGGCGCATTTTCGGTTCGCGGGTTCCCTGCTGAGACTGGCAAGTTCCTCGAACTCGATCAGGGATATGCCTTCGAAGCACCCGCGGGTTCTGGCAACTTCAGCATCGTCGCGAATCCACCGAGCACGGGTTCAGACTGCGGCAGCGAACAGGGGATCCAGACATTTGGCGCCAACGACAAGCCGCGGTACTTGCGAGCCCTCGTCGATGCGTGCTTCATCTCCAACAACGCGGGCGAGTCAACGGTGATCGGCTACGGGTCTGACCTCGGCCGCGTCGAAATCACGGGCGATGCCGATGGCAACTTCTTCATGACGTATGCCGACCCTGCCGTCCAGCTTGACCGCGCAGCTGCGGAGATACTCGGTGACGGCGGTTCGGTCTCGTATCGAGCCCAGCTCGCCGATGGCTCTGTGCTCGTCACCACGCAAGACAGTCTCGCACGCGACTGCACAAGCGCCGACCTTGGATAGGCCAGACGGATAAGACGGACAAGTCAGCTCGAAGAGTCAGCTACTGACTCAGAGGAAAGCGATTCCGTTAGCCAATCGATTCGCTCACGCATGACCTGGATTCCCGGGTTCAGCGGCACGGGGCCCACTGCGGACCGGGGCCGATCGAACACCATGTGCTGCGGGTCGCCCTGGTCATAAGCAGGCCAGGTGTCGCGACCGGGCGAATCCGGCACGCCGGTTGCTGCGAAGGCGAACCATCGGTCACCCATCTCCCGAATCGTCAGGTGTGCGTCGTCGGCAACGGGCACCAGCGGGAGCGACGTATCGAAGACGTAGAAGATCTCGGCAGCGTGAAACGCACCTGCAGTCTGCTTCTTCGACGGCGGCGTCGCGGTGAAGTAGTAGCGGTACACCTGGTTGCCGCTGGACGCATGCTCGCGGGCCGCATGCTCGACGTGCACACCAAAATTATGGTCGCAGCCGTGGTCGGCAACTGATGACCGTTCAGCAGTGGCAAGGCCTGGATAAGCACCCATCACGCGGTCGACGTGGGATTGGCTCGGGTACGAAACCGCAAACATGTCCTGCATCTCCTCCAGCGGTACGGGCTGCAGATTCTCGACGCTGATGTCGCGATAGAACTCATCGCCTGCCGGATGCATGAAATCCGTGAAAAGCGTGGCTTCGTCCGAGTTGTAGCCGATCATCAGCGGGACCGATGCCTGCAGCTGTGCACTGAATGCCGACATTGGCGCCATCGGCAAGACCACGTCATCGATCGCCGGGTAAAAGTGACGGCCGAGCAACGGGAGCTTCTGGTAGTACTCGGTGAGCTCCTCCGGTGCCATTGCACGCATTCGTTCGATCTGGCCAGGCTCGGAACCAACCACGGCCTTCGCAAACTCGACACCGGCATCTTCGGCGGGTAAGAAGTTAAGCGCCGGCCGCCGAAGCTGTAACCACCGGCCGCTATCGCTTGGACTCTGCGCAATCGCACGGTGAAACAGGCCGCGCGCTCGCGGGGTGGTCATCAAGTTGAGTACGGCTTGGCCACCAGCCGACTCACCGAAAATCGTGACACATTCCGGGTCGCCGCCGAAGCTGGCGATGTTGTCGCGCACCCATTCGAGTGCGGCAACCTGATCGAGTAAGCCGTAGTTGCCGGACACCCGATCAGGTGACTCTTCGGCGAGTTCCGGGTGAGCCAGGAAGCCGAACATGCCGAGGCGGTAGTTGATCGTCACGAGCACACACCCGCGTTCGGGGAGTACGTCGCTGTTGTAATGCGGCTCGGTGCCGCTGCCGTCGGTGTGATCGCCACCGTGGATCCAGACCATGACCGGCAGCTTCTCGGCGTGCGAAGGTGCATGAATATTCAGTTGTAGACAGTCTTCGCTTTGCTTCGGGTTGGCGACTTTGAGGCCCGCAGCTAACGCCTTCTTGCGTGCCCAACCCAACCCGAGTCCGTCGATGAGGGCGTTAAAGAACAACTCCAAGCCTGCTGCACGCTGGTACGCATGCGGCCCAAACTTGGTGCAGGTCAACGTGCCACTCCATGGCTCAACTGGCTGCGGCGGCTGCCAACGGAGCGGGCCGACCGGTGGTGCCGCGAAAGGTATGCCCCGGAAGTGCAGCATCCGGCCCTTCGACCCGACGGTTCCCTTGACCTTTCCGGCAAGAGTCGTTGCAGTCGTTGTCCGCGAAGCCATCAAACACCCTTGCACGTCGCGTCGACACCCGCCTCCTCTCGCGTCTTCGTGAGGCCACCTCACATGACCATTGACACACCTATCAGTTGTTCTGTATCGTGGAACCGTTCCACCATGCGGATTTCTGCAGCGATGCAGAGCGAGCGCAGTCAGTGGTGGCCAGATCAATCGAAAGACTGCGCGGACTTCGATCCGGGCGGCGACCCGCATCCACCCAGGTCGGTGCAGAACGGACACAACATGGGTTTCCCCTCCGACCTCGATATCGCCAGCAAGGCCACGCTCAAACCGCTCACCGAGGTCGCTGCTGAGTCTGGCATCCCGCTCGAGCACCTTGAGCCCTACGGTTCCGGCGCTGCAAAGATCCAGCTCGAAGCCATCGAGAAGATGCAAGACCGACCGAAGGCGAAGTACGTCGTGGTCTCCGCGATCACGCCGACGCCCCTCGGCGAGGGCAAGACCACCACAACCGTCGGCCTGGGTATGGGCTTCAGCCACATTGGCAAGCGCGGCGTCATCGCCATCCGCCAGCCCTCGATGGGCCCGACGTTCGGCATCAAGGGCGGCGCTGCCGGCGGCGGTTACAGCCAGGTCGTGCCGATGGAGCTACTCAACCTGCACCTCACGGGTGACATGCACGCCGTCACCGCAGCGCACAACATGTGCTCGGCTGCCCTCGACGCCCACCTCTTCCACGGCAACGACCTCGCGCTCGACATGCACAACATCACGTGGCGCCGAGTCATCGACGTCAACGATCGTGCGCTGCGCAACGGCGTGATCGGCCTTGGCGGCCGCCTCGACGGCGTGCCGCGTGAAACCGGCTTCGACATCACCGCCGCCTCCGAAGTGATGGCGACGCTGGCACTCTGCACCTCGCTGCAGGACCTCCGCGAACGACTCGGCCGCATCGTGGTCGGCTACACCAAGTCCGGCACGCCGGTCACGGCCGAAGAGTTGAAGGTCGCCGGATCAATGGCGGTCATTCTGCGTGAAGCCATCAAGCCCAACTTGATGCAGACCCTCGAGAACACGCCAGCACTCGTCCACACCGGTCCGTTCGGCAACATCGCCACGGGTAACAGCTCAATCGTCGCCGACCGCATCGGTATTCACATGGGTGACTACCTGATCACTGAGGCCGGCTTCGGCGCCGACATGGGTGCTGAGCGCTTCTTCAATATCAAGTGCCGCGCCTCGGGCCTTGCTCCGGACGCTGCTGTTCTTGTCGCCACGGTACGCGGGCTCAAAGCGCACTCAGGCAAGCACACGATTGTGGCCGGTAAGCCACTGCCCGAGGACCTTCTCAAAGAGAACCCGGACGAAGTGCATCAGGGCGGCGACAACCTCCGTAAGCAACTTGAGAACATGCGTATCCACGGCTGCACGCCAGTCGTCGCAATCAACGTGTTCCCCGGCGACCACGATGCAGACATCAACGCGATCAAAGAAATCGCCGAAGAGTTCAACGCCCGCTCAGCAGTGTCGATGCACTTCACCGAAGGCGGGGCCGGCGCAACCGAGCTGGCACACGCCGTCGCCGAAGCCGCCGAAGAAGAGTCAAACTTCCAGGTGCTGTATCCCGACGAGATGAGCTTGCGCGACAAGATCACCACCGTTGCCCAGAAGGTGTACGGCGCTGACGGCGCCGAGTTCTCGGCCGCCGCCAACAAGCAAATCGACAACTACGAAGCAAACGGCTTCGGCAACCTGCCGGTGTGCATCGCCAAATCTCACTTGTCGCTCTCCCACGACCCGTCACTCAAAGGTGCGCCCACCGGCTGGACGCTGCCGGTGCGCGAAGTGCGTGCCTCGGTCGGCGCTGGTTTCGTTTACCCCATCTGCGGCGATATGCGGACCATGCCCGGCCTCGGCAAGACACCGGCGCTGCAAACCATCGACATCGACGCCAACGGCGACATCGTCGGACTCAGCTAGTCACACGGTTTCAATTGGGGTCTGACTCCAACTGAAACTCCCACTGAAACCCTTCAACGAACAAGGAGCGAGACAACGATGTCTGCCGAAGCAACAGCACTCCCCACCACGACAACCAGCCGGCTACGCCGCGGGCTACGCCGCCCTTTGCTCGTGCCTGGGCCGTCAACGCTCCGATCGATGATCGAGACCGCCAAGGTGGAGCTCATTCCAATGAAGAGTCTTGAGCGTGCAATCTCAGAACTCGCGCCGGCGTCGCACATCTCGATGACGTGTTCCCCGGCGAAAACAATCGAGACGACCCTCGACGAAACAGCAGCGCTCGTGGAGGCCGGCCATTCGGTCACGCCACACATCTCGGCGCGCATGGTGCAAAGCCATGATCACCTCGCGCAGATTCTGAAACGACTCGCCGACATCGGCACGCACGAGATCTTCGTCGTTGGCGGCGACGCCGACCCACCCGGCTGCTTCTTCGACGCCATCGAGTTCATCGAGGCGCTCATTGCTCTCGACGACTCGAACGAACACCGTGTCGTCGACCACATCGGTTACACGTCATACCCCGACACGCATCCATTCATCACTGATGAGCAACTACACGATGCGCTGCACATCAAACAGACAATGATTCTTGAGTCCGGCCGCACCGCGCACGTATCGACTCAGATGTGCTTCTCGTCAGACCAGATCCGCGACTGGCTGCGGCGGGAACGGGCAGCAGGACTGACGATTCCGGTCCACCTCGGTGTTCCAGGCGTCATCGACAAGGCGAAACTGATGACAATGGGCGTCCGACTGGGCGTCGGCACATCGCTTCGCTACCTGTCGAAGAACAAGAAGGCACTCGGCAAAATGATGACGCAACGATCATTCGAGCCCGATCAGCTGCTCAAGCCGTTGGCACCTCACCTCGACGAACTCGGCATTGGTGGCATCCACCTCTACACGTTCAACCAGGTTGCAACGACCGAAGCCTGGCGTCACAAAACCCTCGCCTGACGGTCCACTTCCTCGTCTGATGATCAGTCGGGGTCGTGATGGTCGTTACGGTCGTGATGGCGCGACACCACGGAGCGGCCGACGGTCTTGGTGGCCTTGACCGGCCGAACGACGAGGCGGATTGCCATATTCGAGGCGCGCGCCGGGAACGGCACAAACTTGGTTTGCCGTTCACTCGGCAGCGGCTCCTTGAAGGCAATCCGGTAGGCGACGAAGGCAAGAATCACCGAGAACCATGCGGTCATCGTGAAGAAAAGCGCGTCGTCGCCGAACCACGACATCAGTGGAGCTGCGACGAGCGGACCGACCAGGGCACCCGAACCGTTGATCCGTACCAATGTGCCAGCTGCACCAACGGTCTTGCCGACCGGCGTCCAGTCGAGCGTGTATGAGACCATCAGTGAGTACAGCGGGAACATCGTGCCGCCGATGCCGAACATGATGAGCAACATGAGCGCACTGTCTGGCGGCACTGCCGACGCAGTCACCGACAAGGCCGCCGCTGCGATGACGACGCCGAAGATCACGGCACGCCGCGACACTCGATCGGAGAGGCGACCAATCGGCCACTGGAGGGCAATCGCGCCAATCGTCGGGGCGATCAGGAACGCCGCTGTGCGGTCGACCGACAAGCCGCTTCTTGTGGCGTAGACCGCCGCCAGGCCGAGCAGAACACCGGTCGAAGCCCCAGTCATGAACGATCCGACCACGCCCGTCGGGACGTAGCCGATCAACTCTCGGATAGAGACCTTCTCAACCGAACGGCTCGGCGGCACCTTCGCTGCTGCAGCAAGCGTCACAGGCACGAGCGCCAGCGAGACCAGCACCGATGAAACAATGAACAGCCGGAAGCCGTTTGGGTCTGCAACGGCAATGAGGTACTGGCCAATGCCCAGCCCGGCCATTGACACGATCATGTAGACAGCAAGTGTCCGTCCGCGGTTCGCTGGCGTCGAGAGTTCGGCCAGCCACGACTCGATCACGATGTACAGCCCGGCGAAGGAGAAGCCGAATACAAAACGCATTGCAGTCCACGTCACCGGCAAAACCGACAGGGCATGAATCAGCACGGCACTGGAAGCCAGGGATGCCAGTCCGGCGAACACCCGGATGTGGCCGACGGATGCAATCATCTTCACGACGAGGCTTGGAGCAACCAAGAACCCAGCGAAGTAGCCCGCCATGATCACGCCGGTTACCACGACGCTGAAGCCCTCGTTGCCTGAGCGAACGCCAATCACTGCACCGTTGAGCCCGTTGCCAATCATCAACAAGCCGAGGCCGAGGAAGAGCGCCCAGAGGCCAGCTGCCGAATCGCCTTCGGGCGCAGCTGCGAGATCCTCGTGCTCGGTCGTCTGATCGTCGCCCAGTATCCACGCTGGATCATGAGACGCGTCGGTTCCGATGTTCGCCGCCGGGATCTCTCCGTCCCCAGCAGTGGTGGATTGTTGCGTCGTGGGCAAGCAGGACAAATCTAGTCCCGACCAGACCCTTCTCCAGTCAAGAATCGACTGGTTTCGAGACGACGAAGCCCGATCAGCGGCGACGGCCGCGAAGCTTGTCGAGCTGCCGTCGGTCCCGCTTGGTCGGCCGACCTGCGCCGCGCTCTCGTTCGAAGACCGGCGGTGGCGACAGCGGATCGCGCTCGGGCAGTGGCGGACTGTGATCGACGAAGCACGTGACCGCTACCGGCGCACCTACCCGCTTCGCAACGACCTTGACCACATCGGCAATTCGTTCTCGTTGGTTCAGGCGGGCTTCGATCCGATCACCCACCTTGACCGCAGACGACGGCTTCGCTGCCTTGCCGTTGATCTGTACATGCCCGGCGCGGCACGCCCCGGCAGCGTCGGCACGCGTCTTTGTGAGCCGAACCGACCACAGCCACTGATCGATCCGAGCGCTTTCCACACCTCCATCTTGCACCAGAAATTGGTCATTTGTTGCGCCCGGCTGGCATGACTACCTACTGGTCGGTAGGCTCGTTCATGTGAACGAGCAGGAAATCCTCCAAGCGATCACTCCCGACGTCGAGCAGTTGCTCGAACGGCATCTGGAGACCACTAAAGAGTGGTTCCCGCATGAGTACGTGCCGTACAGCCGCGGCCGGGACCACATGGAGGGGCACCAGTGGACCCCCGAGGATGCCGACCTTGCCGGTGCCCAACTTTCTGAAGAGGTACGGAGCGCGCTGCTCGTCAACCTTCTCACCGAAGACAACCTGCCCTACTACTTCCGGTCAGTTGAGCGGATGTTTGGCAAAGATGGCGCCTGGGGCGAATGGGCCCGTCGCTGGACAGCCGAAGAAGGCCGTCACTCGATGGCGATCTACGGCTACATCACGGTCACGCGAGCAATCGACCCGATCGAGCTCGAGCGGAGCCGGATGGTGCAGGTCAGTAAGGGCGAAACTCCTGACCCCGAGACCACTCACGATGGTTTCATTTATCTTGCGTTGCAGGAACTGGCCACCCGAATCTCACATCGCAACACGGGCGCACAGCTTGGTGACGATGTCGGCTTCAACCTCCTCAAACGAGTGTGCGGCGACGAAAATCTGCACCAACTCTTTTATCGCGACCTCGCAACAGCTGCCATCAAGGCCGACCCGAACACGATGATGATCGCGATGGAGAAGCAGGTCCGCTCATTCGCAATGCCCGGCACCGGTATTCCTGACTTCGAGCGGCATGCCAAGGCCATTGCACGTGCTGGTATTTACGACTTGCAGATCCACCACGAGCAAATCCTTGCCCCCGTCGTCTTGCGTCAGTGGGACGCTGCGAATATCGCAGGCTTGTCTGGCGAAGGCGCTGCAGCACAGGAACGCTTGATGAAGCGAATGGCGACCAGCGAACGAGTTGCCAAGCGGTATGCAGAAAAGCGCGCCGCCGAAATGCAACCCGCCTAACTCCGAGTTAGGCGAAGGCGGTTCCGGCGACCAGGGCGACGATGAGCACCATCAACCCGAACATCACCATTCGCCGCTTCATGTCCGAATGCCGTGATTCCATGTCGTCATTCTCGCCGACTTTGTCGAGAACCGTGCAGCTGATCGGCGGCCTCGTGCAGCCTTGAGGTAGCGAATTCCCTTCCACATGGAACACTGGTCTTGATGAGCAGACTTTTTCTCGCCATTTGGCCGCCGGCCGACATCATCGAAATGCTCACGGAGCTACCTCGTAAAGACCAGCACGGAGTGCGTTTCGTTCCACCGGAGAACTGGCATGCCACGCTCCGATTTCTCGGAGAGGCCGACATCGGCGATGTCTCCGAGGCGATGAATCATGCGGATCTCCGTCGCACCACAGCGCGCGTCGGGCCGGCCATTGACATGCTCGGCACACATTCCGCGATGGCACCGGTCCACGGGCTCGATGAACTTTCTGCAGCCGTGGTCGATGCAACAGCCGGCCTTGGCAGCCTCGACCCGCGACCGACGTTCACCGGCCATATCACTCTGGCGCGGGTTCAGCGCGGCGCGATCGTTCGCAAGGTCGTCGGCATGCTCTGCCAGGCAGAGTTCGAGGCCGATGAGGTCGCCCTCATCGAAAGTCGCCTGCACCCAGACGGCGCTCGTTATGCCACCGTTGCGACGTGGCCGACCCGCTGATCCGACTCATTCGCACCAACGTTTCGCCCGCCCCGCTCACCAACTCGAGAAACTCGAGAAACTCGAGAAACTCGAGAAACTCGGCCTGCACTCCAGCACTACTGTCGGGGCATGATCTATGGCGTCGACGACCGACTCCCGGCACGTGTACGGACACCGCGACTCCTCCTGCGATGTTGGCAGCACGACGAAGGCTCGTTGCTTGCCAACCTTGTCGAAAACAACGTCGAACATCTCCGACCCTGGATGCCCTGGATCAGGTTCGAACCCCAAACAGTCGCCGAGCGCATCGCTCTGATCGAAACGTGGACTCGCCAGTGGGAAGACGGTGGCGACGTCGTGCTCGGCACGTTCTTCGACGGCGTCGCGATCGGAAGCTGCGGGGTCCACCGGCGCGTCGGCGCTGGCGCACTCGACATCGGCTACTGGATCGCTGATGACCACACCCGTCGCGGATTTGCCACCGAGCTCACCTCGGCGCTGACTACCACAGCGTTCGGTATCGCGGATGTCGAACGCGTTGAGGTGCACACCGATGAGGCCAACGAGGCGAGTGCGGGCGTTGCTGCCAAACTCGGCTTCCACCGCGACCGCGTGATTCAACGTGAGCCAGTGGCACCTTCGGAGTCGGGGCGGTCGATCATCTGGACGATGTCCAAAGCCGACTGGCGTTGACTGTCCGTTGGCCCTGAACCGTTCACCGTCCCGGGGCAACGTTGACGTGCTCGGACCATGCGTTCCCAAACGTGTCGCGGAAGGCAAGTTGGCTCGGGGATTGTCGTGTGATCGGGCCATGGCCCTTGCCGACCGGGTACCCGATCGGGACGAGTGCTGCGGTTGCCCAGCCCTCGGGAATCTTGAGGAGTTCCATCACGTCAGCTTCGCGGAGGCAGTGGAGCGTTGTCAGTGTGCAGCCCAGCCCTTCGGCGACACAGGCAAGCATCGCGTTCTGCACTGCCGGGTAGATCGACCCGCCACCGACCACGCTGATGCGGTCGAGCTTGGCGTCGGTGATCGCCATCATCTTCGGGTTGCCCACGAACAGCAACAACGCTGGCGCCTCGTCGAGATGGTCCGCAAGGTAGTCACCGGCTGCGGCAACGCGTTCCCACGGTGCGAGCTGTTCGGGCGGCAGGCCTTCCATCATCTTCATGAAGCCGCCGACGTACTTGGCCCACTCCGGTGCGTAGATCTCTTTCATCGCCGCCTTGACCTCGGGGTCGGTGATGACCACGACACGCCACGGCTGGGTGTTACCACCCGTCGGCGCCCAGCATGCGGCCTGCAGCACACGCTCCAACACGTCGTCGGGGATCGGGTCGGGCCGGAGCTTGCGAACCGCGCGCAGCGTGCTCATCGATGCATAGAGGCCAGCGGTTTCGGATGAGTCAGTCACCTGCCCAGCGTGCCACAACAATGACTTCGATCATGAGTCGCCGAGACGCACGTCCGCATGCAATTGGGAACGGGCGCGGCACAGGCGCTTCAGGGATCGAAGAAGTCAGTGATTTCGGTCTTGCCCGGCATACCCCGACCATTGTTCAACCAGCGATTCGGGTTGGAACTGTTCGGATCGTCTGCAGATTTTCTCGCCCAAGCCTCGCGGATGAATACGACCGGCTCCTCGTAGTGATGAACCTGCACGATTGCTGCACCTCGATCAAGCCAGCACCGTGGTGGTCCGCCGCAGCACCGCGCCACAAATCGCCGACCGCCCCAGCACCGTCGATCGCACAGCCGAGCTCCCTGATGCCGACCTGTGGGCGCGAGTCCGCACACTTTCGGCCTCCCAGCGCGACGCCATCGTCCTGCGCTACGTGGACGATCTGCCGCTCGCCGACATGGCCACCGTGCTCGGGTGGAGCCAGGGATCAGCCAAGATGCACTTGCAGCGGGCCCGGCGAGCACTGGGTGCACATGTCAGTGGCGAAACACAGCCTGGCCAGTCGGCGGGCAACACGACGGAACGAGGTGTGTCATGAACGAACCATCCGACCTCGACAATGCGCTCGCTGAGGCGGGCGGTCGACGTCGTGTCTCTGCTCCAGGCGACGGAGCCACACGCAAGGCACTCCACGCGGTGCAGGCCCGCGCGCTCACAGGCCCAGAGCCCAAGCACCGGCGACCGTGGGGCACGCTGGCAGTGGCCACCGGACTGACAGGCGCGGCCGTCGCTGCCGCGTTCGTCTTGGTGGGCAGCCCTCGCGAAGACACGGTCCGAGTGGTACCGGCCGATACCACCACGCCGACCGACTCGGTCTCTGCTCCGTCGACGGTTCCCGACGACGCAGTACCGCCCCAGATCGATGGCACACCAACACCGACGACAGTGTTCGTCGGGGGCGACAACCTCGATGTCACCGACTTGATCGATGTGCCGCCGACATCGCGAACTCCTGCTGCCGGCATCCCTGAGGACTGGACCGTCACCTACGAGTTCCGATCGACGGAGTGTTTCCGGATGAGCCTCGACACGCCCGATCGTCGGGTCGGCTCAGCAGCGGGTTGTATCTCGCCCGATCGTTTGCGTTCCGATGAGCTGTACGTGACCGAGATGGACGGCGAGGTTTACGCGATCACGCCTGTGGATGATGCCGCGCCACCGACGCTCTCGATCGATTCGATCACCGATTGGAAGACCTCGACGTGCGGCATCGTCAGCGCCTTCACCGATGAGGCCGCCACCGATTCGGTGATTGAGATCGTGGCCTGCGATGAATCAGTGGAACAAGCCCCCACAGCTCTCGCTGCACGAGTTCCACAGGCACAAGGCGCCGAGTTCGACTACTTCGCGCACGGCTCGCTGATCGGGCGTGGCGATGTTCCACTTTCGGCCCCGCTCTTGGTCGCTGGGCTCCCCAACGTCGCCGTGTTCTTCAGCTCAGCAATCGACGGGTCCCGCTGTGCAGCAATCGTCTCGCAAGTCGCCGGCGGTTGGTCAGAACAATGCTGGGGTGCGGAGTCGACCCCGCCTCCGACGCTTGTGCTGATCGACGGCGGAGTCGCTCAGATCGACCTGAGCAACGAGTCAGCGCCAAGTGGCGTCTGGCTCGACGTTCGTGGTGTCCCGTCAACCGGGTGCGGCCTCGCTGACATCACGCAGATGCTCCAACGTCTGCCAGACCCATTTCTCGGCTCGGCACACACCGGGATGATCTGCACTGCGACCCGAGGAACGGTCGACCGCACGTCGACGCTGCTGCAAAACATCGGCGCAGACGGCGGCTTCAACGAGTACGAACGCGCTGACAGGTTCAGCGACTGGACCTCGCTGGGCGGAGGGACCGCTGGCCAACTCGTACTCGCAATGCCGATTCCGCAGCACGCTGTCTGGTCTGCCTGGCCAGGGCAGACCGCTCCGTACCCGGCGAGCGAGTTCCGCCGAAGCCCCCTTGATGGACAGACGTTCCTCGACATCGAGGACGCCGCCGCCGCAATCGTTGCTCAGCTCGATGAGCTGAGCAACGACGAGTTCCCGCTCGACCCCACAGTCGTCGAGATCGTCGGCGATCTCGTCGTGATCCAGTCCACCATCAATGACGACGACTCCGTCTCTGGCGACATCGACTACGTCTTCGTCGTCCAAGTCGAAGGTGGTGTCACGATCTACGAGTGGTTCAGGGCGTCAACGTGCCGACGCGGCGATCCGGGTCCAACTGAACTCTGCGTCTGAATCAGCCGGGGAGAACTACGAACCGTGAATCAGGTCCGGCAGTTCGGCGAGGTCGGTGATCGTGTGGCTCACCGACGATGCCTCATCCGGCAACGGCTGGTCGCCGGGGTTGTACCAGCACGTTGCGCAGCCGGCCTTAGCACCGCCCGCTATGTCAGAGCTCAGGCTGTCGCCGACGACCAGAACGGTGGCAGGGTCGGGGTTTGCCAATTGCCCGAGCGCGACGTCGAAGAACGCTTGGCCTGGCTTGGCGTGGCCGATCTCACTTGAAACGGTGATCGACTCGAAGTAGTGCGTGAGCTCGAACCGTTCGAGCCGCGGCCGCTGCACTTCGGCGTACCCGTTGGTGATCATTCCCATCCGAACCGTGCCGTGCAGCGCTTCCAAGAGATCGATCGCACCAGGAATCAATCGACCGCTCGTGCTCAACCACCCGAGGTACTTGGAAGCAAGAACAGACGGATCGAGGTCGAGGTCGGTGTGCTCAATCAGCAACCGGAAACGCTCATCGTTGAGCGTGTCGAGCGTCAGTGTGCCCGCTTCGATCTGATTCCAAAGCGGCTCGGCGAGGCGCTTGAACGTCGGCAGGTAGCTCTCGGCTTCGGTAACTCCGTGCGCAGCAAGCAACCCCGGCAGAGCTTCCGTCTGCGCCGATGTGAAGTCGGAGAGTGTGTTATCCAAGTCGAACAGAACAACCGGGTAGCGGGGCGAGGGTGAAACTGCAGCTGTCGGCATGTCGGTCACCGTGGCAGAGTATCGAGGTGGACACGCAGCAAGCCTCTCAGCACGTGATCGAGCTCGAACAGCAACTCCTCGATCCAGCCACGCGCGCCGATGTTGCACGGATCGACGCGCTCCTGCACACTGACTTCGTCGAACATGGAACGTCCGGCCGCATTTGGTCACGCCAGGCAGTCCTCGAAACACTGCCGTTGGAAGACCACGCCACGCCCCAGGTGCACGGCACTCAGTTCCGCGCGGACGCGGTGGCCGACGGCGCCATCCTGCTCACGTACGTATCAACGTCGACCCAACGAACCTGTCACCGAAGTTCGCTGTGGCTCGAGTCAACTCCCGGCACCTGGCAGATGCGCTTCCACCAGGGAACCCAAACCACACCAGCGGCGTAACTCCCATTTTGTGTCAGCACAAACAACGCCAACTGCCGTTGTCGCTGACACAAATTGCGGCGTCCGCCGGCGGGATCAGCGGGCGATGACGGAGACGGTCTCGGCTGCGTCAATGAGCCAGCCGGGGAAGACACCGACGAACAGCGTGAAGGCTGCGGCACCGAAGATCGCCACACCAGCCGACAACGGAACCGTGACGGGTTCGGCATCGTCGCCGCCATCGGGATCGGCGAGCCACATGTTGACCATGATCCGCAGATACAGGAATGCAGCAACGACAGCAGCGACCATGGCGACGACCGCAATGACGTAGCTCTCTTCTTCTACAGCGGCCTGGATGACACCGAACTTCGCAATGAAGCCCGAGGTGAACGGGACGCCGGCCTGCGCAAGCAGGAAGACGGTGAACGCAAGCGCCAGGGTCGGTCGACGCTTGGCCAGACCCTTGAACGAGTCGAGCGACGAGTCCCCGTCTTCGTTGCCCGATCCCTTTGACACAATGGTGACGACACCGAACGAACCAATGACAAGCACTGAATAGAGCAGTAAGTACAGCGCCACTGCGGCAATGCCGTCACCCGGCAAAGCGTCGCCGGCTGTGTTGCGAGCTGCCTCGACACCGACCAGCAGGAAGCCGGCGTGGCTGACTGAGGAGTAGGCAAGCATCCGCTTCACGTTGGTCTGCACGACAGCGAGGAACGAGCCAACGAGCAGCGAGAGAACGGCAAGTACCCAAATAACCGGGCCCCAGTCGTCACGGAAGAACGGAAGTGCGGTAACCAGCACACGGATCATCGCGGCGAAGGCTGCGGCCTTACCGACTGAGGCCATGAAGGCGGTGACCGGCGATGGCGCACCTTGGTAGACGTCGGGCGTCCACACGTGGAACGGAGCAGCGGCAACCTTGAATCCGAGGCCGACGATCAACATTGCAATACCTGCGAGCGCCAAGGCGTCAGGGTTGTCAAGATCGATGCCATCGCGGAAGACGATGACCATCTCGGTGATGTTTGTGGTTCCAGCTGCGCCGTACAGCAGCGCAATGCCGTAGAGGAAGAACGCCGAGGCGAAGCCACCGAGCACGAAGTACTTGATACCCGACTCAGCCGAGGCGAGCGAGCGACGGTTCGATGCCGCCAACACATACAGAGCCAGCGACAGTGTCTCCAGGCCGAGGAACATCACGATGAGGTCGTTTGCCGACGCCATGACAATGCCACCGATAGCAGCGACCATGTACAGCGCGTAGATCTCGGGGCCGTCATTCGGGGTGCCACGCAGGAACGAGTCGGTCAGGAGCGACACCAGCAGCAAACTGATGCAGATCGTGATCGTCAAGAACATCGCGAACGTGTCGAAGGCGATGGCGCCGCCAACGAGGGTCTGCACGCCATTGTCGGTGATGTCGTCCCACTGGACCATTGCCAGCGCACCGGCTGTACCCGCAGTGATCGCGGACACGAGGGCATACATGCCCTTGGGCCACTGCGGGGTCAGCGCGCCAACCACCATGATGCCAAGGGCACCGGCGAGCAGTGCCAGCATGGGCGACAGTGCGAACCAATTGACTTCGGGGCCCTGGAATGTCTGGGCGGGAAGCTGGGCGGGAAGGCTGCCAGCGAAGGAAGCAGCGAGCTCAGAAATCATTCGCCCTGCTCCTCTCCCTCGTTGCCTTGACTCGCATCATCGTCGTGAGACTCGTCGTCACCACTGTCATGGGACTCATCGTCTCCGCTCTCACAACCATTGCTCTCGTCACCGTGCTCCTCGGCGTCTGCTTCAGCACCTGCCTCGGTGTTTGCTTCGTTCTCGCCAGCATCCGCTTCGCTGTGGTCGACTTCGAAGGTGCCGCACTGCTGGCCGGGCTCAGGAATGTTGAAGGCACTGTTGTCGGCCACATGGGTGACCAGCGCCTCGACGCTCGGCTCGATGCGATCGAGCAGCGGCTTCGGGTACACACCGGTGAACACGATGGCGACGATAAACGGCAGGAGCACCATGGCTTCTTTGGCCCGGAGCTCGGGGAACGCAGCATTGGCTTCATCAGGCTCGCCGTGGAAGACACGCTGGTACGCCCACAGAAGGTACAGCGCAGCGAGGATCACACCGGCCGTCGCAACGACAGTCCACCAGCGCGCTGTCTGGAACGAGCCGACCAGGATCAGGTACTCGCCGATGAAGCCGTTCAGACCAGGCACGCCAATCGACGACAGCATCACGATCATGAAACCAGCCGCAAAAATCGGGGCGACCTTCTGGATGCCACCGAGTTCGGCGATTTGACGGGTCTTACGACGCTCGTAGATCATGCCGACGAGAAGGAAGAGTGCACCGGTCGACACACCGTGGTTGACCATTTGGAGGACCGAACCGGAGATCGCCTGGGTGGTGAACGCAAACGTACCCAGGACGATAAAGCCAAGGTGGGCGACCGACGAGTACGCGACAAGTCGCTTGAGGTCCTTCTGCATCGTGGCCGCAATGGCACCATAGATAATGCCAACGACGGCAAGCGTGAGCCACAACGATCGGCTCCACACTGCTGCCTCGGGGAAGAGGTAAAGGCCGAATCGGAGGAAGCCGTACGTACCGAGCTTGAGCATGACGCCAGCCAGGACGACCGAACCAGCGGTTGGAGCCTGCGTATGAGCGTCGGGGAGCCAGGTGTGCAACGGGAAGATCGGGACCTTCACGGCAAACGCAATGGCGATAGAGAAAAACAGCCATCGGCCAGCATTGGCACTGAAGTTGGCGTTCTCGGCGATCTCGACAAGGTCGAACGTGAGGCGGCCCACATCTTCGCGGGCGAGCATCGCTGTGGCGATGATGCCAACCAGCATGAAGGCCGAACCGAACATCGTGTACAGGAAGAACTTCGTGGCCGCGTACACGCGGTTCTCGTAGCCCCAGCCACCGATGAGGAAGTACATCGGCACGAGCACGATCTCGAAGAAGATGAAGAACAGGAAGAGGTCGAGCGACAGGAACGACCCCATCACGCCGGCCTGCAGCAACAGCAACCAAGCGAGGTACGGCTTCTCGTCGTGATGCGGGTCGATACCCACGATCACCAACGGGAAGAGCACACCGGTCAGGACGATGAGGAAGAGCGAGATGCCGTCAACACCAAGGTGCCAACCAATACCCCACTGCTCAATCCAAGCGTGCTGCGACGAGAACTGGAAGCCAGCTTCGCCCTGCTCAAACGCCCACAGCAGCCAGATCGACATGGCAGCAGTGCCGACCGACGCCATCAGGGCGATGAGCTTGGTGATCTCGGGACGTGACTTGTTGGTCAACGCGACCGCCACCGCGCCGACGAACGGCACGAGAATCAGCATGGACAGGATCGGGAACGGCACCGGGGCACCGGACGTTTCCTCAGCTGCGAGCATGCCGCCAGCAGGAAGAAGAGCGAGTAAGCCAGACATTAAAGAATTCCTCGAATCACCACGAACCAACCGAGGAGCAAGACGACACCGATGCCGATCACCCCGGCGTATTGGCGTACATAGCCGGTCTGGGCCTTGCGGACCTGGTTCGACGTTTCACGTACCAACGTGGCAACGCCATTGACGGCACCATCGACAACCTTGGTGTCGAAGTCAGCAACACCGTCGAAGCCCTTGCGGCCCGGATTACCCATAAACCAACTAATTATATTGTCGTAGTTCCAGCCGTCGGCCAACAGCTTCGGCTCGAACGGCTTGACCATCTTTTTTTGGTAGACAGCGAAGGCTCCGGCGATGCCGACGAGCGCACATGCGACAGCGATGGCAATGAGAATCGTCTTGTTGTCATAGGCCCATGTGCCCTTGATGATCGCTTCACCGATGCC
>JBLIMF010000011.1:0-31651 GCA_047638615.1 Gammaproteobacteria bacterium | reverse complement strand
GACCGAAGGCGTCCATTGCGGACTCCATCTGCTTCAGCCAACTCGGGAGCCATGTGCAACCCTGCTCGATGACGCCGACGCGGAGATTGGGGTGGCGCTCCAGCACCCCGTCGAAGATCATCGTGGCGAGGGTCTGCATCGGTGGGAACGGGATGGCCATGTAGTCGACGGAGCGGAAGTTCTCTTCGCCCCCGTGGAAGTCGGGCGGGATCGGCAAGCCATTGTTGAAGTAGCTCGGGTCGATGAGTGCGCCCGTGCCACCGACGTGGAAAACGACGGGGATCCCGGCTTCTTCTGCTTGGCGCCACACACGGTCGAGCGATCGGTGCGACGGCGAATGGCCGGCCGGGCAGCCGGACGCCACGAGGAGTGCAGCGGCGCCCATCTCGATGGACTCGGCAGCTATAGCGGCAGCCCGATCGAAATCGGCGAGCGGGACGTAGCAGGTGGCGAGCAGGCGCTCGTCAACCGAGCAGAACTCGGTCATGCCCCGGTTGTGGGCGCGCGCTGCGCCGTAGGCGAGGTCGAGATCGACTGGCTTGCCGTTGATCGGGTGTTCCCACTCGAAGAGCCGTGAGTTGTGGAACGTGTTGAACAGCAGCTGGCTGTCGACACCGATGTAGTCGAGGACGCGCGGTCGGTCTTCGGCAATGAACGAACCGGTGGCGGCGAAGTTCTTCCGGTTCATGACGTCGGTGGCTTCGTCGGCAAGGAACTCCTCACTGCGATGCCGTTCGGCGAGCCGTTGGAAGACTGCGGTGAGATCATCGGGGGCAAGCGACTCGCCGGCACCTGCGTCGCCGGTTTGGACCAGTTCGCTCGCGTACTGCGGGACGGTGAGCCGATCGCGAATGTCGGGGTCAGCGTGATCACGGAGCCAGTTGGGCGGTTCCATGATGTGTGCGTCAGCGTCGTGGACCCTGCGGCGTTCGATGTAGGCCATAGACCAGTGTCGCGCCTACCGGTGGCTGGCTCGGCAGTCAGACGGAGCACATTCGTGTCAGCCGCTCGACGCCGCTAACGTAGGGGTTCTTCGCGGATGTAGTTCAATGGTAGAACATCAGCTTCCCAAGCTGAATACGCGGGTTCGATTCCCGTCATCCGCTCTCGAAAACACCAGGTCAGAGGGGGTTTGGACATAGTTTACGGCGATTGTCGTGCCATGTCCGAGCCACGCTCAAATTGAGGACTGCACCCGATTCTGACGATGTTGGCAGCGCTCTGCACAAAAACTTCCTGGTAGTAAGTTCGGCGCATTCCGTTGCTCTCCTGGCAAAATCGGCCTGGCGAGCGATCGACGATGGTGTGACGCCGACGTGATCGGGTCCCACGCTTCGTAAACAAGATCGCGATGAATCCGGCTGCCTTCACCGACATCGCGCTCGATGAGCGACCCATCAGAATCCGGCGGCTCGCAGCCCGGCTCGCACCTTCGGTGGCGTGAGTGGGAACGAGTCGAACCACACACCGGTCGCGTCGTGGAGCGCCGCCACGACTGCCGGGACGTAGGGGAGCATCGGCATCTCGGACATGCCTCGAATGCCGAAAGGACCACGCGGGTCGGGAATCTCGAGGAGAACCGACCGAACGTGCTCGGGGATGTCGCCGATGCCGGGAATGAGATAGCCCGAGAAGCGGGGATTGAGCACTCGCCCGTCGACCACCTGCAAATCCTCGCTGAGCGCATAGCCATGAGCCTGGATCACGGCCCCTTCGATCTGCCCCTCGACCAGCGCTCGATTGATGATGCGCCCAACGTCGGACGACACCACGACATCGTGGACGACGATGTGGCCGGTCTCGGTGTCGACGGAGAGATCGACGGCCTCGGCGATGTAGCCATACGCGAAGGCGGGCGTGCTCGGTGCGCCGACAGAGCTGAGCGGCTCTGTCGGCGGTGGCGTGTAGCGGAAGTCGCCGATGGCCGGACGATCGCCGTCGAGCCACGCCTTCTCGGCTTCTTCAGCGGCGCCGAGGATGGCGTTGCCAGTCATCCAGCTGAGCCGAGAGGCGGAAGCAGAACCGGAGTCTCCGGTGGTTGCGGTGTCGGAGAACGTCGGGACGATGACATCGGGCGCGAGGCCGGTCGCCTCGGCCGCCATCTGCACGAACGCCGTGTGAGCGCCCTGGCCGAGGTCAGCGCCAGCCAGAAAGAGTTCGGCGGTGGATGGCTCTTCGCCGTCCCCGTTCAGCACGATCTTGGCTTCGGATCGCTCGGGGAACCCGAATGTGAAACCGACGTTCTTGAGGGCGCAGGCAATCCCCCGACCACGACGGACTGAGTCGACGGCCGGAGCGACTGACGCGAACGAAGGTATGGGCACCGGTTCGGCCTTGGGCTCGTTCCAGTCGGCGGCATCGGCGCACGCCTCGAGCACCTCGGGCATGCTGACCCCCGGCGGCATCTCTCTGCCGGTGATACCGATCGAACCTTCCCGCAGGACGTTGCGGCGTCGGACTTCGACCGGGTCGAGGTCGAGCGCTGCAGCGAGCTTGTTCATCTGACTCTCAGAGACGAAGCAGCCCTGCGGGCCGCCGAAGCCACGGAATGCTCCCCCGGGAACCGTCGTGGTGTACACCGCCCAACTGTCGACGCGAGCGAGAGGCACTTCGTAGGGACCGGACACCGTGAGGTGGAGATTTCCGAGCACTTTGCTCGACGTGTAGTTGTACGCCCCCGCGTCGAGATAGCCGTCAGCCTCGACGGCGAGGATCTTGCCATCGGCGCCAGCCGCGAGTCGGGCATGTATCCGACCTCGGTGTCGCTTGCAGTGACCGACGATGCTCTCTTCGCGGTTCCACACGGTGCGTACGGGGCGATTTATACCCATCTCGGCGAGCTTCACCACCGCGAGCGCCAGCACGATCTGCACGCTCATGTCTTCCTTGCCACCGAACGCACCTCCGATGGTGCGGTAGATCACACGCACACGGTCCAGCGGGAGATCGAGAGCGTGGGCGATCTGATCCTGATCGTCGTGAATCCACTGGCCCGAGGTTTCGACCGTGACGCGACCTTCGTCGTCGACATAGGCCAATCCGGCCTCGGTCTGGAGGTAGGCGTGCTCCTGGTAGGGAACTTCATACGTTCCCTCGACCACCACATGCGCTGTGTCAAAGGCAGCCTCCACCTCGTCAGATGTGCCGTTGCGGATCACGTAGTGGTGGTACACGTTCGACTGTGCCTCGGTCTCGGGGTGGATGAGCGGGGCATCGGGAGCCATCGCAGCATCGATGTCGTCGACCAACGGGAGTTGCTCCCACTCGACCCGCAGGAGCGCAGCGGCGGCGCGCGCGATCGACATCGACTCGGCCACGATCACTGCGAGGTTGTCGGCCTCCCAACGAGAGACGTCGCTCGCCACTGCGGACCGGCCTGTGCTGTTCGGCCCGATCAGCACGGGTTGGTCGAACATCATGAGGCCGTACTCGTTGACGGGAACGTCGACAGCGGTGAGCACGGCGACGACACCCTCGAGCGCCTCTGCCGCAGACGTGTCGAGCGAGAGGATCCGAGCATGTGGCTGGTTGGTGAAGACCGCCATTGCTTCGAGTGCGTTCTCGACTCGAAGATCCTCGACGTAGTCAGCCTCGCCCGACGCCTTCGCTGCGGCATCGGGCTTGACGAGCGAGTCGCCGAGACGGTGGGTGGACGAGCTGGCGACGGTCATGCCTTCACCGCTTCCTCAATCTTGTAGTACCCGGTACAGCGACAGAGATTGCCCGCCAAGCCCTGCTTGATCTGCTCGTCGCTGGGCGTTCCGAACTCGGTGCGCAGGGAGTCAGCAGCGACGATGAACCCCGGGATGCAGAAACCGCATTGAACCGCAGCGGCGTTGACGAAGGCCTGCTGGATGGGAGCCAGAGCGCCCTGAGAACCAATGCCGACGGCGGTGGTGATCTCGGAACCGGCCGCTCGAGCCGCAGGCACCAAGCAGCTCAGCACACTCGTGCCATCGAGGCGCACCGTGCATGCACCACACTCGCCTTCGGCGCAGCCTTGCTTCGTCGTGACGACATCGGCTTCTTCTCGCAGCCAGTTCAGGAGCGTCATCGGGTGCCACGGTGCCGAGACGGCCACGCCGTCAACCGTCGTGTCGAGTGTCGAGCCGACTTCCCACTCCCCGGTGGCGCCCGTTGCGGGAGCAGCCGGACCACCGATCATGGGCGGCGTGGCCGGGAAGGCAGCGTCGTGGGTGCCGGCGGCCAGAGCAGCGAGGGCCCGACGGACCATCACCGAGATCTGGTCGGTTCGATACTCAGCGGTTGCTCGGATGTCGTCGATTGGGGCGACAGCCGCAGCTGCTGCACCCGCGATCTCCCCAGCAGCACCGATCACTCCATCAACCGCCGCCGCACCATCGAGAAGCGATTCGGCCTCAGCGATTCGGCTGACCGTCGGAGCCACGCTACCGAGGACCACTCGACTGTTGCTGATCGACCCGTCGTCACCGAAGGTGGCGATGACAGCAAGGTGCACGACAGAGATCGCCTGGGCTCGACGCAGCCCGAGCTTGAGGTAGACACCGCGACGGGCACTTCCTTCGACAACCGGAATGGTCACACCGGCGACGAGTTCGTCTGGCTCGAGGACGGTGCGGCGCACACCGGTGGTGAAGTCCGCCATCGCAACGGTGCGACTGCCTCGGGCCGAGGCGATCGTGATCTCGGCATCGAGTGCCACGAGGGCCGACAGCGAGTCGTTGGCAGGGCTCGCAGTGACGATGTTGCCGACCACGGTGGCCCGGTTGCGCAATGCCGGCGAACCGACCTCCCAGCAGGCTTGAGCGAGCGGAAGCGCGTGTTCGCGGATCAGCTCGTGCCCGACGCACTGGTTGTGGGTGGCCATTGGTCCGACGTGGATGCCATGTCGAGTCTGGTGGATCGAGTCGAGACCGTCGATCGACGAGAGATCGATCACCACCTCGAGATCCGGCCTCATCCCACGATCGAGTTCGACCAGGAGGTCGGTCCCGCCAGCGACGATGCGAGCAGCGGATCCGTGCTCGGCGAGCAACTCGAGGGCGTCTTCGAGGCTGACAGGCCGGACGTAACGAGCCGGACGGTTGGCCGGCTGTTGGACGTGGTGGAGCTCGAGTGGCGCTGGCATATTCATGCTTTCCCGTCGTCATGGCGCGGGGTTCGGTGGAAGTCACTATTCACGCTCTGAGGGTGCCGAGCACCAGGACCGAAGTCAACAGTCTGGGGACCTCGTCATCGAGCGTTCATCGAGAAGCCGTCAGGCGATGCCATTGCTCCGGTGCCAACTTCAGCCGTTCCGCCAACCAACGATTGTGTACATTGCCTGCGGCGGGCCTGCTAACTTCTGAACTACGATGAGTAGCGGGGAAACGACGGAATCCGCAAGCGCTACGAGCGGTCCGTTGTACGCACGCATCGCTGCGAACCTCCGTGAAGAGATCCTCAATGGCGTGCTCAGACCTGGTCAGCGGCTTCAGGAACAGGTCGTTGCCGAGCGCTACGGAGTCTCGAGGGTGCCGGTACGAGATGCACTGCGCCGTCTCGAAGTCGAGGGATTGATCGAGATGGAACCCAACCGTGGGGCGTTCGTCGGTTGCGTCACCGCCGAGGAGGCGGTCGAGATGCTCCGCGTTCGGCTGGTGCTCGAGGAAATGCTTGGCAGAGATGCGGCGAGAAGCCGCACCGAGGAACAGGTCGAGGAACTCCGCCGGGTCGTTGCAGAAGGTACATCGTCGGTTCGCGGCGCAAGCCCTGCTCAGCTGGTCGGTCTGAATACCAGGTTTCACCACCTCTTGGGTAAGGCCAGCCACAATCCGACCGCGGCAGGCCTGGTCGAGTCACTGCGCACAAGAAATGAACTGCAGTACTCCGGCAAGCTCCCTCGCCGGGCTGAGTCCTCCTGGAAGGAACACGCGGCAATCGTCGAGGCGATCGCCGCCGGAGACCCCGAGGCAGCGGCACGTGCCGTCAATGAGCACCTCATGCACGCTGCAGCGGAGTGGGAAATGGAGCTCGCCCCCTGACGGTGGACTCACCGGACTCGAGACCGCTCGAGCTCGGCCTGCCGCTGCCGAATCGCGCCGTACTGTACGACGGCACCACGGTGGAAGAACTCCTGGCGCGTGCCGAGGCTGCGGACTGCGATCTGGTCTGGTCTGATCATCGGTGTGGGTTTGCGATGAGCTCGTCGCCAACCCACGGCTGGAGGCTGTGACCACCCTCGCTGCTATTGCCGCCCGAACCGAACGGGTTCGTCTCGGCGTGTGCTGCCTTGCGACCTTCCCACTCCGTCAGCCCGTGTTGTTTGCTGCGACCTGGGCGAGCCTCAAAGCCCTGTCCAGCGGCCGGACGCACCTGCCACCTTCGATGGTCACTTCACCAGCTTCGGCCCGGTCGCTCTCGAGCCCAGGACAGGATCCTTGCCCGATCTGGATTGCGTCGAATCCAAATCCGGAGCGTCTTTCGCCGGAGCTCTACCTCAAGGCGATCGACAGAGTTGCGCTTCGTACCGACGGTTGGCAGACAGCGGTGACCGACCCGGCGACGTTCGGTCGTCAGTGGGACCGCATCCGCGCGCGGGCGGCCGACCACGGGCGCGGCCCCCACCTGCTGCGGTCCTCAGCCCACCTCATGGTCAATCTCGCCGACACGGTCGAAGAAGGTTGCACGGCGGGCAAGGCCTTTCTTGACCGCTATCACACCAGGGACACCCCGCCCGAGATCATGGATTGTTGGGGCGCGTACGGCGATGCCGACACCGTTGCTGCCCGCATCATGAGCTATGTCGACCGAGGTCTCGACATCCCAATCCTGCGGATGGCCTCAAACAACCAAACGACGATGCTCGAGCGGGTGCGCGAGGAACTCGTTCCAAGGCTCGGCGTAGCGGCGTGAGCCTCACCGACGACCTACTTGCACTGCTCGAACTACCCCCGTGGGTGCCTTCCGACTCGGTTGAACCAGATGCAGCGCAGATCGCAACCCTCGTGCGGAAGGTGTCGTGCCACACCTCGAATAACGGCGGCCGACGGAGATTCGCCGACATGAACATGGCGAAGTGGCGGCTCGATTCGGGCCCGAGGGCGACGATGGGATCGTGTTGTTCGCCTCTGTCGTGGTCCAACACGGCGACCCACGTGACGACACGCCGACGGTGATCGGAAACGGAGGCGCTATGCAGGTACGTGGCTGGGGCGCCACTCCATGCAAAGGCGTGTTCGCCTCGGCGCTGGCCGCGCTGAGCGGACTCCCCGAACTCCGCAGACCTGTGTGGCTGGCAGTGAGCACCGAGGGGTCGAGCTCTCACGGTGGCTCCCGGCGACTGCTGGATGACCTCGACCTTCGGGCCAGCGCCGGGATCGTGCTCACAGGCACCGACCTCGCCATCTCGCGAGCCAACCGCGGTCGTATCGATGTCGTCATCCGCATCAGGGGCGAGACGTGTCACTCCAGTCAGCCGTCGCTCGGGAGCAACCCCTTCGACCGGTTGCCGGAGATACTCGATCTGCTGCGTCGCCTTGTCACACCGCCCGAGGGCCGCACGCTGGGTTTGGCTACGGTGACGCCATTCGCCATTCGCCATTCGCCATTCGCCATTCGCCATTCGCCATTCGCCATTCGAGCCGAGCCGGTGCCCGACACCCTCCCCTGATCCCGCAGGCATTGTTCGTGTGTGTCGACCGGCGGCTGCTTCCTGGCGAGTCGCCCGACGTAGCCATTGCATCGGTTTGAAAGGCTCTACGCGGTGTCGACGACGTGAACGTAACGGCCGGCGCTTCGATGCTGGCCGCATGCGTGCCGGCACGAGCCCCGATCATCGACGCCCTTGCGGCCGGCGTCGCGGCTGCCGGGCGACCGCTTGAGATCGTGACGAGCCGACACACCTTCGATGCTGGCTACGCATGCTCGATCGGTATCCCGGCTCCGATGTTCGGACCTGGCCGTCGACGCTTCGGACCAGACATGGTGGAGCCGGAGTCGGTCGCTGTACCCGACTGTGAGGCTGGAGCCATCTCGTTGCGAACCGCCATCGAGCAGATCTGCTGCTGACCCGACGACGACGTGCTGGTGCAAGTGTTGCGCACGTCAATCGACTCGGCACATTGACGTGCGAGAAGTCACACAGACAACAAGGCTCAGCATACCCCAATTGTATACAATTAACAGATCCGACTCGGTGTCAGGCCGTGACATCTTAATCAGCGATTCAAAGTTGCACGGGGCATGTCACGCCCCAGCGTGTTGCAACGCGTCCTTCACCGACCGACCACATCGAGAGAACCAATGTCACAAAACAGCCCAGGACCGAGGCCGAGCCGGGTCACCGCAGACGTCGTGGTGTGCACGCCTGGGGAAGAACACGCGGCCCGGAACACCTTTCTCGACGTCGTTGACGGTCGCATCGCTGCGGATGTGCACGCTGAGCCTGATGTGCTCCTTGACGCTCCGGGGACCGCAGCCATCCCCTCGCTCGGCAACGGACACGATCACGGCAGACCGGTGTCGCCCCTGGCGTTCGGGGCCGTGGACGGCCCACTCGAGTCCTGGCTGACAGCTGTTCGCCAGATGCCGCGTTTCGACCCAGAGGCCGCGGCAACGGTCTTCTTCGGTCGACTCCTCGCGAGTGGCTTCACAGCGACGATGCACTTGGACCGACCTGGGGAGCCGCAGACGCTCGTCGAGTCGCTCACGATGGTCGGTCGAACGGCAGCGACCATGGGAATGGCAGCGGCGATTGCGGTGCCGATGGCCAATCGACGCAACCTGCTGTACGCCGATGATGATGCGACGACCGAAGCGCTGCGTGGCTGCGGCTACGCGGGCGATCCGAGCCAGTTTCTGCCCAACTCGATTGCCAGCGTCGAGGAACAGATGGCCACGGTCGACGCCATTGCCGACGAAGTCGAGGATGGCAGAGTGTCCGTGCAATACGGACCGCAGGGTCCTCAGTGGGTGAGCGATGACCTGCTGGAAGCAGTTGCCGATGCATCGTTACGATCAGGGCGTCGTGTCCACATGCACGTGTTCGAAACCTTCCGCCAACGGGTGTGGGCCGACGACGAGTACCCGGCGGGCCTTATCCCACACCTCGATGCACTCGGACTTCTGAGCGAACGACTCTCGATCGCGCATGGTGTTTGGTTGCGACCAGATGAACTCGAGTTGCTCGCCGAGCGTGGAGTGTCAATTGTCGTCAACAGCACCTCGAATCTGCGATTGCGATCCGGGACAGCGCCGATGGCCGCAATGCTTGCTGCCGGTGTCGGTGTTGCCACCGGGCTCGACGGTCTCGGATTCGATGATGACGTCGACGGATTCCGCGAGACTCGACTTGCTCACCTCCTTCAGGCGGGAACAGGACTCGAGGACGTGGTGTCGGCCCGAGATTGCTTCCGTGCCGCCATGGACCAGGCACATCGAGTGGTTCGAGGGGTCGCTGGACCCTGGGGATTCGCTGAAGGAGCGCCCGCCGACATCGCGCTCCTCGACCGCGATCGGCTGCGTGCCGACCTCGTTGTCGACGTGTCGGACGATGAGCTGATCAGAGCCCGAGCAACCGCCAGCCACGTGAAGCACGTGATCTCCGGTGGACACGTCGTCGTTCGCGACGGACGGGTCCTGACTGCCGACGTCGACGAAGCCGACAAGCTCATCAACGAGCAGATGATGGCCAGCGCCGACGAGTTGAGCCGTCAGGCCATCGACGTGGCCGCTCTGCAGCAAGCACAGCGCCGCTACTACGGCAAAGCGGCACCAGCAGAAGGCCTCGAGCAGTAGGTCGAGCTCAGTCCAGCGTCGCTGCTGCGTCGAGGAGAAGGCAGTCGCTGCCGGGCCGACCTAGGAGGCCGAGCCCCACCGGGTGGCCATCGAGTTGCATCGCAGGGACAGCAACCGTCGGGGAGCCCGTACTCCCAGCGATGCTGTTGACCGCCAGCATTCGTGCTCGCATCTTGTCTGCTTCGGGGCCAGACGGCGTCGGCTCCGGGGCTGGTCCCATCGTGGTCGGGAGGATCAAGATCGTGCCTTCGCCGACGAGCGACTGGAGATGGTCTCGTACCCGCCCGCGGATCAGGTCTGCCTCGACGACTTCGTCGGTGGTGATCTGCGATGCCTGAACGAAGCGTCCGGCGATGTCCGGGCCCATATCGGGTTGGCGCTCGGTGACCCATTGGCCGTGGGCCTGCCAGGCCTCCCACTGCTGTCGGATTCGGAAGCCGTAGAACCACTCGTCGAGGTCCTCGGATTCAGGAACGACATGCACGGCTTGCGGGGCTCGACCGGTCAAACGCTCAGCGATCTCGTTGGCGCTCGAACGGAGCCCAGCGTGCACGTCTGGGTCGGTGAGCGCCAGCAGATCGTTTGCGACCAACACCCTGATGACCTCGGTTGGTTCGCTGCTGTCGGCCAACATCACGCGGCCGAGCGTCCGCAAGGTCTGACCCGATCGAGCGAACCACCCCACCGTGTCGAAACTCGATGCCAACGGCACGACACCATCGATGGGTATCCGGCCGTGGGTCGGCCGGATACCGAAGAGGCCGCACCACGACGACGGCACACGCACCGAGCCGCCGGTATCGGTGCCGAGCGCAACATCGGCGAGGCCACCAGCGACGGCGCTCGCCGATCCGCTGGATGATCCGCCTGGTATGCGACCGGGGGCAGCCGTGTTGTGAGGTGTGCCGTAGTGCTTGTTGGTGCCCGCAAGACTGAAGGCGAGTTCGTCGGTGATGGACTTGCCGATCACGCTCACGCCTGCATCGATGAACCGTTGGACGGCTGGGGCGGAGGTCTCGGCGGGAGCAGCGTCTGCGAGGAAGTCGGGGTTGCCGGCACCGGTTCGAAACCCCTGAATGTCGAACAGGTCTTTGACCACACCGGTCATGCCGGCGAGTGGCCCAGAAGACTTGCCATCGCTCAACGCCGCCGGGCCGACGATGAGAGCGCCAAGATGATCTTCGGTCGGAATCTGGACCGAGGTCATCAAGACACTGGCTCCCCGGCTTCGCACCCCGGACACTCAGCTGGGTCGTAGGCATCCATGCCGTCGAGAGTGACCAACACGTCGGTCTCCACGCCGAGCTCCACGTCGAAGAGTCCCTTGGTGGCAAGCAGCGCGACGCCGATCGGCGTACCCCCGTTGGAACGGACCACGTCGAGTAAGAGCCGGGCGGTCCCGCCAGTGGTCGTGATGTCGTCGACGACCAGAACCGGGCCCTCGGGGATACCCGCACCGCCGAAGAGGGTGTAACCGTTGGTCGACTTGCGAGCGAAACGCGGCTCGGCCCCGAGCCGATTGGCAATGGACCACGCCATGACGCTGCCGGCCTCGTTGGCGCCGAGGACGACGTTGACCTTGCGGTCAGCCCACCGCTCCGCAACGGCGTCGAAGAGCAGATCAGCCACCGATGTGTCAGCCAGCAGGTCAACCGCCTGGAAGTAACGCGTCGAATGGAGACCGCTGTCGAGCACGAAGTGCCCGTGACGGATCGCTCCGCTCGACTCCAGAATGCTGCCCGGCGATGTCACATCGATGCCGCTTCGGCGAGCGCTGCCTGGAACGCATCGAGGCCGGCCTGACCAACCTCGATGTCCTGCGCACCAGTCCCCGAGCCGACGCCGACGGCTCCGATCACCTCGCCGCCGACTTCGATCGGCAGTCCGCCGCTCAGATTAGTCAGCCGACCACCTGTGGCGAAGGCGAGTTTCAGTTCGACTTCTGGGCCAGCGCCTCCCGTCTGAGCTCGCGATGAAGCTGCGGTTTGAGCCTTGGCCTTGGACGAGAGTTCGGAGAGAACCTTGGCCCCATCCATTCGAGCGAAGGCGACCGTGTGGCCGCCGGTGTCGACGACGGTCACACACTGGGGGACACCCATGGCTTCCGCCTTTTCGATCGAGGCGTGAAGAATGGTGTGGGCCCCGGCGAGTGTGAGCTGTGTGCCGGTTCTGATCAGTTGTGTCATGGTGCTACCTCCGAGAGGACGGTGATGAGATTGGACCCGGGCGGGCCTTGGTGTTCGGCACCCGCCGAGGCGAGCACCATGGAATCTCCGACGACGCTGGCGACAACGGCGTTGGCCACGGCCTTGGCGACAATGCCGGCTTGGCCGGCCATGAAGTCGGAGTTGATCGTGTGACGTCGGCCGCGCACCTCGCTGGTGAGATCAGCACCGCAGTTGATGAAGACCTGTCGGACCCGGCTCGCATCGGCAGGCGCGAGTGGATTGGATGGCGAGTCGATACCGGAAGCGTTGACGGCGCTCAAGATTCCCCTGACGTCGAGCTGATCCGACATAACGCCGGATCCCGAGCGCAAGTTGCTCGTCGACGCTGCAGAGTTGCCGAAGGCGAGGACTCGGCACGCCGTGTGTTCACCGCCGGCGGACACCGAGCCTCGTTGTGTGAAGAGTGATCGGTCGCGGTTGACGACGTCGTCGGTGACAGCGTCGGCGGAGATCTCGCCGAGGGCGATGGCGATGCCAAGGGCCGAGGCGGCCTTCGACAACGATGTGGCCGCTCCGAGTGACCCACCGGGGACCGTCGCCAGCGACTTGGCCCGCTCTGGCGTCATCGCCGGGCATTTGATCTGAACACAGTCGATCTCGTCTGGCGACATGCCACCATCACTGATGGCAGCGGCGACGGCCTCGGCAACCATGTGGGCTTGCTTGGCTGTTCCCAGTTCGGCTGGTGCGAGGTTGCGGGTGCTGCCAACACCAACGGCCAATCGTGGATCATCGGTCGCTGCTTCGCTCGACGCCTCGGTCCTGGTGATCACGTTGTGGTGGGGGCTCATCAGACCTCCGCACAACCCGATCATCATCATCGGGACTCGGGCAACGACCTCTTCGGGCGATTGATCGAGGTGTTGCCCAATCAGCAGAGAGAGCTGGAGCATGGTCAGCGCCCGGGCATACCCGGTGCCTTCTGGCTGCGAGATCACCCCGATTATCTCCGCCGGGTCGATGGTGCTGTCGGCGATTGCTTTCTTGAGCGAGGTGACGTCGCCGGGGTCGCTCATCGGTAGGCGGTGCAGATCCCAAGTAGACATCAGCTCATCACCGCCAGAGCATCGATCTCCACCAAGTAGTCCGGTTTCACGAGTGAACAGGCAACCGATGTTCGAGCTGGCCTCGGCTCGGTGAAGCGTTCGCCGTACACCTGGTTGACCGCAGCGAAGTGCTCGAAGTTAGAGAGGTAGATCGTCACTTTCACCACGTCGGACATCGCTGCGCCTGCGTCGTGGAGGAGCTTCTCGATTCGGTCGAGGACACACGCTGTTTGTTCCGCAGCGTCACCGATGCCGACAGTGTTCCCGTCGGAGCCGATCGGTGTTTGTCCTGACACGGCGATGATCGAGCCGGCAGTGACGGCTTGGCTGTACGGGCGGTTGGGTGGCGTTGCGATGTCGCTTTCGACGATGCTCACGGCCATGGGGTACCTCCGGGGGTTGATGGGATGTCGGTTGCGGGTTCTGGCGTCGGTGTGGTGAGCCAGTCGGGGGTGTCGAGTTGTTCCAGGACCGAGTGGGGCAGAACGGCGTGAACGCCAACAACCCGATTGACGACCTGCGTGATGCGTAGATCGACGGCAAGGCTGGCCAGGCGATAGCCGGCCAGCCATGGAAGACCGCAGTGCGCTTCGAGGAACGTGAGCAGCTGGTTCACCGCTGCTCGGGCTGCTGCTTCGAGGTTGGCCTCGAATCCCATGGCGATCAGACCTGCCGGGGTGATCGCCAGCGGGTGGTCCAACGTCAGACCAGGCCGGACACTCATGCGTAGGTCACCGTCGAGACACGTCTCGACAGCCGTTTGGTCGATCTCACCGTCGCCCTGGGCTGCGTGGCCGTCGCCGAGACTCACGTTTGCTCCGGGCACGAACACGGGCAGGAACAATCGAGTGCCGACGATCAGCTCTTTGCAGTCGATGTTGCCTCCGTTGGCTCGAGGCTCGATGGTTGAGATCGAGCCCCACGCTGGTGGAGGGGCGGTGGCAACGATCCCGAAGAAGGGACGGAGCGGAATGTCGATGCCGGGCGGTACCTGTCCTGTGCGTTGATCGGGATCGATGGGGATCACCGCGGTGTCGGGGCCGCTGTCCGCGGCGAGCGCCTCCGGGAACAGACCCCTGCCGGGGCGCATGCGGTTGATGCCGTAGGGAGCGCCGAAGCGGATGTCGAGCAGGTCGATGGCGAGCGCGTCGCCCGGATTCGCCCCCTGGACGGCTATCGGTCCGGTCAAGATGTGGGGCCCGGGACCACGCTGCGTATCACTGTTGAGGATTGCTCGGACATCGTCGGCCAGCCACCCGGCAGGCACCGGGTCGTCGATACCACCCTGCACGGTGCGGACGCGAACGGTTCCGCCATCGGGAATCTCACACACTGGCTCGCGGCTGCCGTCTTGGTAGCCCCAGTGGACCGAGTCCGGGGTGGCGCTCACGTTGGTGATGGTCGTCGCCGTCTTCGTCACGGGCGCTGATCCCCGAACAGCATCGAGAGATGAGGCTGGCGCGCTTCAACCTCGTCGATGATGGACGGCACATCGATCGTGTTTGGCGTCCCGTCGGCGACCACGTGGATGCCTCCGACCCAGACGTCAACAACGTCGTCGGCTGACGCAGAAAAGACGACGAGGGCTTCGAGGTTGTCGTGTTCGCCCCGGAGGCGAGGTGCCATGTGTAGCTTGCGGCCGTCGATGAGGGCCAGATCAGCGAGCTTGCCGGGCTCGATCGAGCCAATCGTGTCGCCGAGGCCGAGGGCCTTGGCTCCGTCGACTGTGGCCATGCGCAGCACGGTCCGTGCCGGCATTCGCAGCGGGTCGAGGTGGTTGATTCGTTGCAGCATGGACGTCGCCCGCATCACCTCGAACATGTCGAGCCTGTAGGAGGACAACAGCCCGTCGGTGCCCAGACCGGTCTTGAGGCCAGCGTCGAGGAAGTCTCCGATGGGAGCGATGCCGGTGCCCATCCGCATGTTCGACACGGGGTTGTGAATCACCGCTGCACCGGCGCGGGCCAGCGTCTCGATCTCGTCCTGCTCGAGCCAGTTGCCGTGAGCGAACACGGTTCGTGGGCTGAGCACACCGAGGTCGGCGTAGCGCGGGACAGGGCGGGCTCCGTAGCGTTCGACGTGGCTGTCGACATCGGCCTTGCTTTCGCAGAGGTGGGTTGTCAGGCCGGTGTCATGGGCTTCGGCTTCCTTGGCCATGGTCAGCACCATCTGATCGCTGGCTGCGTTCTGGTGTTCGAACCCGAACCAGAACTTCACTCGGCCGCCGGTTTCGTCGTTGACCTGACTTCTGACCGAGGCCAGGTTGTCCTCGAGCGAATCGCACGAGTCAGCCATCTCCTCTCGGTCAGTGGCATGAGAGGAAACGAGGGCGCGGATTCCGAGCTCGGCGCAAGCGGCACCGAACTCGGCTGGCTTGTTGGGCATGGCGAGCAGCGTCGTGGTGCCACCGGCGAGCGCCTCGCCGCAACCGATGAGGGCACCGAGGCGGACGTCGCCGGGTTCGAACATCCGCACGACATTGTCGGGGTAGTAGTCATGCCACACGCGAAGTGGGAGGCCGTCGCCGAGTGCACGCGCCGGGCGGCTGTGCATGTGGCCATTCACCAGTCCGGGCATGAGAATCGCTCCGGGCCGACGGATCACAGTGTCGGCGGGCCCCGGGTCTCCGTCGGGTTCGACACCAACGATGGTGTCGTCTTCGATGATGACCATCCCAGGATCGATGATCGTGTTGTTTTCATCCATGGTCAGGACGGTGACGCCCCGAATGACTGTTCTCATCTCATACCTCTTCTCATGTCACAACTCTTTGCTGCTGTTTGGTGAACTCGTTGATTATCGGTGGCAGGACGGTTGGGCTCGACGAGGGCCAAGGTGGTCATCGGCAGCGACTCGTCCGAGCAGTGGCGCATTCGATCGAGCGCGCGCCTCACAAGACCCAGGTCAGGCGCCTGACCCAGTCATGCGGCGCGAAATTCGACGCTCGGCGGCGATCGTGAGCTGGAAAATGATGATGGCTGACAAGGTGGCCACGACGAGCGTGGCCCACAGCAGCCCGATCTGGCGCCGGCCGGCGGCAAAGACAAGCAAGGCGCCCAGTCCTTCGTTGCCGGTCAACCACTCAGCGAGCATCGCTCCGAGCACACCCTTCGCTCCGGCCACGCGAAGCCCGGTGAAGATGTAGGGCACTGCGTGTGGGATTCGCGCGTATCGGAACAGGTCGTACTCGCTAGAACCGTGGACCCGGAACAACTCGACCACCTCGTTCGGCAGCGACCGGAAGCCACGCACTGCAAGGACGAGCACCGGGAAGAATGTCACGATGGTCACGCAGACGATTGCCGTCGACAGGCCGCGTCCCGCGATCAGGACGATCAGGGGTGCGATCGCCACGATTGGGATCGACCGCACGGTGAGAGCCAAGGGCATCAGCGCTCGCTCAGCTGTTGGTAATGCCGTGAACAAGATGGCCAACAGAAGCGCCAGCGTCGTACTCACAGCGAGGCCGCTCCCCGCCTCGAGGATCGTAACCCGGAGTGCGTCGAGGATTGTCCGCCATTCCTCCAGAAAGGACTCGAAGGCCACGGCCGGAGACGCTGCGAGGTACGGGGGCGTGCCGGTCAACTCGAGGAGGAGGACCCAGAGAACGAGTGCGGTGGCCGCACCGAGCAGCCAGGGGGTGGCGCCGCGGACAACAGCGGCCGCGGGGTTGCGTCGGGGAGGGGCCGGCGATGGGCCTACGGTTGTAAGGGCCATGTCTCAGCTCCTCGCAGCGACGGCGTCTTGGTCGTAGTCCCACCGGATGACGAGGCGCTCGACCAGGCCGACGATGCTGTAGAGACTCAGCGTGAGAAACGTTGAAGCGATGATGATCATCCAGAGGTCGCCAGGTTTGTAGCCCGAGAGCGCATTGATCATTGCCAGTCCGAGGCCTCGGTCGGCTCCGCTCCACTCTGAGATGATGGCTCCGAGCACAGCTGATGCAGCTGCAACCTTTAGTCCAGCAAAGATGTACGGCAGAGCCTCGGGAACCGTCAGTAGTCGAAACTGGCTCAGACGAGATGCCGAGAGTTGTTCCATCAACTCCATCCGGGCCGCATCGGTCGAGTTGAATCCCTGGATGCACCCGACCACGACGGGGAAGAAGCCAGCGATGGCAGCGATCGTGATTCTCAGGCTCGGACCGTTGCCGATCCACACGAGCAATACGGGGGCCAACGCGATCAGTGGCACGCTGTAGGTGACGACCGACGCGTTGTAGATCAGGCTGGTTGTCCGAGGCACGATCACGGTGACCAGTGACACCAGGAGCGCAAGGCTGGTGGCGACCCCGAATCCGGTCAAGGCCGCGGTCATCGTTGGTACGACGTGAAACCAGAGATTTCCGGGGTCCTCAGCGAACGCACTCCACGCTTCTGTTGGGGCCGCGATCGAGCTTGGTGGCAGACCAGTCGAAACGATCCACTCCCACAAGACGACCGTGACGACGGCGGTAACCAGGGGTGCCGCTCGACCCTTTAACCACCGGGTGACGAGACCCGATCTCGACAAGCGGTTGCCGTGGGAGGCAGCAATCGGTTCCGCCGGTGCTGTCTCTGCCAGGGTCGTCTGCGTGATGGACGTCATTCCCCACTCCCGAAAAGTGCTCGTCTCAGCGAGTTCTCGACGGCGTTGAACTCCTCGGTGTTCATCATTTCGAGCGTGCGTGGTCGAGGGAGACTGACATCGATGGTCTCGGCGATCCGACCCGGCCGAGCCGAGAGCACATAGACGGTGTCGGCCATGAGGGCTGCCTCACCGATGGAGTGGGTGACTAAGAGTGCCGTGACGCCGGTTTCTTGCCATATCGAGAGCAACTCGATGTTCATTCGTTGGCGAGTGATCTCGTCCAATGCGCCGAACGGTTCATCGAGAAGGAGAACGTCTGGTCGGAGCACGAGCGCCCGAGCGATTGCAACGCGTTGGCGCATGCCGCCGGACAGCTGGCTGGGTCGGGCCGACTCGAACCCCTCCAAACCGACCAACTTGACGAGGTCCTCTGGGCTCGGACCGGTCCAGCCGGCTGTCCGGCCAGAGATTTGCAAAGGCAACCGGACGTTGTCGAGTACCGATCGCCAGGGAAGCAGCGTCGGATCCTGGAACACGAACCCGATCTGGTGTTCTTCCCGGGCTTCCGACGGGGGTCGACCGTTGATTTCGATCGTCCCCGACGTCGGAGGCAGAAGGTCGGCAAGCAGCCTCAACATCGTGGACTTGCCACATCCGCTAGGGCCAAGCAGAGCGCCGAAGCCGCCCCTCGGAAGTGACAGGTTGATGCCCTGAAGGGCAGTCACTGTCCCGGTCGCAATGGGGAACTCTTTGCCGACGTCACGCAGACGCAGGTATGACTCCCGATTGCGGGCCGCTGCCGACTCTGTGCTGTCAGCTACCGAGGGGCGTTGGCTCATGATTACTTTCCGGCCAATGCGCGAGCGTCTTCGAGGACGCTGAAGTCGACGACTTCATCGACCGAGATCGCCTCGTCGAGGAGGCCACCAGCGATCGCCGATTCGATATTGGCCTCGAAGACAGCCGGGTCCATGGTGAGCAGTACGCCGTCAGGGGAGATCAGATCGATCTGGGCCCGATGCTGCTCGAGCATGATCTCGTATTCGGCATCTTCGTCTTGATAGTCCGCCTGAGTGATGCGCACGGTGTCCTCGACGTTGTCGACCGAATACTGCCAACCGGCGAGGTCGGCGGCCATGATCGACACGATGAGGTCACGATTCTCTTCAAGGGTTTCCTGCATCGTGAAGTAGGTGTTGGCGTACGTCGGTTCCCCGAGATCGGAGAGCAGCGTCCAGACCACGTCCACGCCACGAGCCTTCAGCACTGCTCCTTCACTGCTGACGAAGCCCCAGTAGGCGTCGACTGCACCGTCGGGAAGAACCGACGGATCGGGGTTCTTGGGTACGAAGTCGACCTGTGATGGATCGAGGCCTTCGCGCTCCATGAGGGCCTCGATCGTCGGGCGGGAGCCGTCCGACACGGCGACCGTCATGCCGTACATGCCCTCAAGAGTGTCGATCGGAGCATCTGCAAGCGTGATCATGCCGAACGGGCTTTTGAGGAAAGCTGCGCCGAGCGCCACGACAGGGATGCCCTGGCCACGTGCGACGGCGATTTCATTAGAGTCAGCCATACCGATGATCGATGCGCCGCTGGCCACAACGGTGATCGAGTCGACCGAGGGTCCGCCGCCGAGGAGTTCGACGTCGAGGCCGTACTCGTCGTAGTAGCCCTGCTCGGTAGCCATGTACGGACCAGGGAACTGCATGTTCTTAATCCAGGAGAGCTGCATGGAGACCGACTGCGTCTCGACGGACTCCGAGGCCTCGCCGGACGTTTCTTCGGGAGCGGCCGCAGGCTCAGCTGCTTCCACGGCTTCAGCGACTGTGGCCTCTTCGGTGTCTTCGCTGTCGCTGCCGCAGGCGGCGACGAAGAGTGCGCACACCGCAAGGAAGGCGAACAGCCGCGGACGACCGCCGGATGATTGTCGTGGAGTAAATCCACTTGGAAGGAGTGTGGGGGACATCGAAACCTCTTAGGTTGTAGTCGAGTAGCAGTCGCTCGTTGCGACTTTGTATACAATGGCGCGACTTTGTTACCCCGTTGTTTCGGCGACGAGAACTCAAAGTGACGAGCGCCTGACGACCATTGGCAACCCGATTGGGATGCCGATGGTCGTCAGCTGATCACCGACAGATGCGCGTGGGTGATGCGCCAGCCCCGCCCTGTCTCGCGCCATATTTGTGTCCGCAACCCGTGGGACCCATCGGGGCGCGCGAATTCGAGCGTCGCTACCGCTGCGCCTGGTGCGGCGAGCCACACGTCTGCCCGGACGTCGCGACGACCGAGTGCCAGGCCCGGCTTTTGCATACGCCGCATGGCATCAATCTCGCCTGCACCGCGAACGGCACCACGCTCTCCGAATCGCGTGGTGGTAAGGGCGTCATCGAACCATGCAGCTACGGCATCGAGGTCGTCGACTCGTAGGGCCGCGTCGTACGCCGCGATCGCCGCACGTATCTCGTCAAGTGCGTCGGATTCCATTTTCATACCCCATTACGGGCATGCAGAACGTCGTCGCGTGCGGCCTGCTCGATATGTCAACACAGCGTTCACATATCCGAGGGAGTTGTATACAACTACCATTTGTGTGACGATGCGCAAATGAAATTCAACTCTTCGACGTCGTTCGTGCTGCAATCGTCGACTCGTCCCGATGACGGGTCGATGTTCGTTCCGACTACGCCAGAAACAGCGATCTGGGGACGGCTCCCGAATCGGAACGATCCCCCGATTTTGAGGGTGGCGAGCGGGACGACCCTGACGTTCGACACTGTCTCCCACGAAGGAATTCTCGAGGATCAGGGACGCGATCCGGGCTCGTTCTTTGGTGCGCACGGGGTAGCTGGTGACTTCGTACTCGACGACTGTCGTATGTTCGCCTCGTCGACCGTGCAGCACGACCCGTCCGAGGACGGACCTCACGTGATCACCGGGCCGGTCGCGGTCGAGGGTGCCGAACCTGGTGATCTGCTCGCTGCCCGGATGGTCACGCTCGAACCGCGCGCCTCCTACGGCATCGTCTCGAACCGGCACGGCAAAGGAACTCTCCCCGACGAGTTCCCACTCGGCGACCAAGCCGTGGTTTCGACGTTCTGTCCGATCGAACCGAACGGGTCCGGTTTTCGCGGGGTCATCTTCGGCGGCGAGCGAGCGGATGGCACCTCGCCTTCTGTCCGATTCCCACTCGACCCGTTTCTTGGGATCATGGCGGTCGCCACGGACACGAGCGAACGTCTGTCGTCGACGCCACCCGGTGCGCACGGCGGGAATCTCGACATCAAGCGTCTTGCGGTCGGCTCGACGCTGTACCTCCCGGTGCAGCTTCCGGGCGCGATGTTCAGCGTGGGAGATCCGCACTACGCACAGGGAAACGGAGAGGTCGCGTTGACTGCGCTCGAGGCACCGTTGCGCGCCACGATCGAGCTGACCGTCGTCAAGCCTGGATCCTCGTCGTTCGGTCGCGCGCTGTTCGGTCACGCCTTCGCAGAAACCGCCGAGGCGTGGATCGCGATCGGCCTCCACACCGATCTGAACGAGGCGATGCGCATGGCAACACGCCGAGCCCTCGACATCGTGTGCACTCACAGCGATCTCGACCGCGCGACGGCATACGCCTACCTGAGTGCTGCGGTCGACTTCGAGGTTTCCCAAGTGGTCGACGGGGTGAAAGGGATCCACGCGGTGATTCCCAAGTTGGACCTCCGACAATGACCCCGGCTCCGCTGCGTTACTCGCGGTCGCCGGATTTCTCGCCGGCTCGGTCAATGCTGTCGCCGGTGGCGGCTCTTTGATCTCGTTTTCTGCGCTTATCGCTACCGGGCTGCCAGCATTGACCGCCAACGTCACCAACACCGTGTCCGTCTGGCCGGGTTACCTCGGAAGTACTGCCGCATACCGACATGAGTTGGTCAGCCAGCGGCGTCGACTCACACGACTCGGCATCACCGGAGTCACTGGAGCGATCGCCGGATCGATCGTTACTCCTCGTGGCCCCCGAGAGCGTGTTCAACGCAATCGTGCCGATCCTGATCGTCGCCGCATGCGTCCTGCTTGCGTTCCAACTCCGAATCGCCGCTGCCGTGGCCGCCCGCGAGAACCGACGGCCAGGGACCAGCATCAACCTCCAACTCCACGGATCCGTTTTCCTCGCCGCCACCTATGGCGCCTACTTCGGCGGTGGCCTCGGGGTGATCCGGCTCGCAGTCCTCGGGATCTTCGTCGCGGATCACATCCAGCAGACGAACGCGATGAAGACTGCGTTGTCGCTTGTCGTCAACACCGTGGCGTTGTTGATCTTCGCCCTGTTCGCTCCGTTGGCATGGAGTGCAGTGGCGATCGTGGCGCCCGCCAGCCTCATCGGTGGCTACGTCGGCGGTGGCGTTGCGCGCCAGCTGAGTGCTGGCCGGTTGCGTGCTGCCGTCTTCGGACTCGTCGTCGCCGTCTGGCTGATCGTCGACTGATGAAGCCGCCTCGCCCGACAACCGCCGCCGCCGCCCACGGAAGTGCCCGCAGGCCATCGAGCGAGAACGAAGCCTGACACGACAGGTTCGAACGTCCGACCTGGCACCATCCGACCGACTCCGACGGCGCATTCGTCGACGGACGGCTCGTCGCCCACCCGTTTGGCGTCGACGAACGCACGAGCCCGGACGGCCGAGCGGCTTCGGTGACGCCACAAGATGCCAGCCGGACCCCCGTGCCTAACTCATGCCTAGAACAACGCTCCACAGGGTGCAATACGGCGCAACAGCGCACAGCAACGGCGCTCGAAAAAACCAAGGCTGAACAGGACAAATAGCCGATACGCAGCCACGATGCAATCCGCCTCGAAGCGCTTCCCAAGCTGAATACGCGGGTTCGATTCCCGTCATCCGCTCTGGAAACACCTGCTCAGGGGCTGTTTCTGCCGTGCACTCTTCCGATGCCGTGCCTTCTCTCCAAGAAGGCCTGGCGTACTGCTGCATGTCTTACGAAATCTGTAAGCTATACAGCGTGAAGACATCAGCAAGGGTCGATGTGATCTCGATGGTCGATGAGCTGTCAGAGGCACAGCACGGCTACTTCACCCGCGCCCAGGCCCACGATGTCGGTGTTCTCGATGCCCAGCTCACGAGAGCAACGAGCTACGGGCAGATTCGGCGCCTCGACCACGGGGTCTACCGTGTCGCAGGGGCCGGCATCGACGGCCACGCCGATCTCCGCATTGCTTGGCTGCGGCTCGACCCGAAACGGCGGCCGCGCGTGCGGACCAAGAACCCCACGATCTGGGTCTCGCACCAATCGGCCGCTGCGCTCCTCGGTCTCGGGACATTCATCCCTCCGGGCCATCAGTTCATCTCGACCGTCCGCAAACAACTCCGAGCTGACGACGTGAGAGTGCAGGTCCGTCCAGATGGTCTCGACTCGAGCGAATGGGTCATCCGAGATGGCATGGCCGTCACCTCACCGCTGCAGACGCTCGTCGACCTGGACGCAGTCCACACCGATGGCGGCCACCTCGGAGCATTCCTGCGCGACGCTCTCGACACCGGAGCGATCCGCACCGAACAAGTCGCTCAGATCACTCTCCGCACTCCCTTCCAAGCACTCCTCGAAATGGCCGAAGGGAGTTCTCGGGCATGACACCGCCCCTTCGCTACGCATCAGCCACAGCGTTGCACGGTGCCATCAAAGTACGAGTCGCAGCCGTTGCCGAACACGGGCGATATGACATCAACCAGCTCCGCCGTCACTTTGCATACGACCGGCTTCTCACCCGACTGTTCCTCGACCCGAACTCGACGTGGGTGCTCAAGGGCGGGACCGGACTCCTCGCCCGGGTTCCGCAGCATGCGCGCCACACACAAGACATCGACCTTCACTATCGCGGCGCGATCGAGAGCGCCGAGGCCGAACTGATCGCCGCCGCCAACAGCGACGTCGGTGACTTCTTCACCTTCGATCTCGAGCAATCCGGAACCCTCACGGGCACAACGTCTGGACGCAAGTACAGGGCGACCTCCTACGTCGGTGATGCCAAGTTCGCCGATTTCCAGATCGACGCCGTCGTCGACTCAAACATGACCCGTGCTCCAGATTCCGCTCCGGGGCTCCGACCCATCGACATCGAAGGACTCACCACCACCGACTACCGGATCTACCCCGTCGTCGACCACCTCGCCGACAAACTCGTCGCCATGACGAGCACGTTCGCCGGCGACCGACCCAGCACGCGATACCGAGATCTGGTCGACATCGTGCTGATCGCTCAGAGCCAAACCATCGACGCCACCGAACTTCGAGTCGCAGTCGAATCCGAATGCCACCATCGAGGTCACTCGCTGCCGCTACAGCTCACCCTCCCGGACAAGACATGGACGAACGGGTACTCAGCAATCGCTCGAACCGTGCCGGACCTCAGTGTCCAAGCCGCTGACGACGCATTGGCCATCGCCGTGTCACTCTTCCAACCGATCTTCGACGGTCGAGCTGACGGCACCTGGAAACCATCGGAACAGCAATGGGTCTGAGTCGACCCGGCGTGCCTAACTCATGCCTAGAACAACGCTCAACAGGGTGCGATACGGCGCAACAACGAACAACACCGAGCGGATGACAAACTGTCCTTGACCTGGTCAAATACCCCATACGCAGGCATTATGCGTACAGCCGCGAAGCGCTTCCCAAGCTGAATACGCGGGTTCGAGTCCTGACAGATCACACCGTCATCCGCTCTGGAAACACCTGGTCAGGGGCTGCGGCACTCTCACATCGGCCTGCTCATCGAGCCCGTGCCGGCCAGCGGTCGAAAGGCTTGGTTGATCGGCAACTGGCTGTCGGTCGCGGCCGTCGAGCAAAGATCGGTCTGCTCAGCGCGTTCGATCGAGATCGTCGGCAGTGAGCTCCCAATCTGAAAGCGGGTCGTCGAGGTCGGCCCGTCCGGCGAATCCGGCTTTGATCTCGTCGGTCGTCAGCACACACGAGTCGAGTGCCACGGTGATCTCGTCGTGGTTCATGTCGATCCCGATGAACACGAACTCGGTCATGCAATCTCCGAGCAGCGGGCGTCGCTGCCTCATCAGCCAGCCTGATTGGGTTCGGTCTCGACTCAGGAATCGAAGTCTCCGCAGCGCTCGTTTTGGCGTGGCGACTCCACCAAGAACGTCGCGACGGTTGTCAACTCCCAGCCGACGATCGCGCACGCCGCCTCATCGCATGGTCCTTCGCAGCACTTGCTGCGTTCGTATCGGTGTCGGCATGCCTGGACCTCATCGGCCGACACAAGCCAGGGGCGTCGACCATCGGCATCGTCATCGCATCACTCTCGCTCGCGGTGATGCCCCTCCTCGCTGCAGCAAAGAAGCGGCTCGCGCTCGCGCTCGGCTCGCAAGCCGCCGACTCCCTGGAACACACCTGTTGCGGTTGAGACCCTGATTTCGACGTCAGGCGATGCGGACGTGACGACGCGCTCGAACAGCGCGTACTACCTCGACTGCGGCCAGCACCACGAAGAACTGTGCAACGCTGAGCCCGGACATCGTTGCACCGCCAGCCGTCCCGGCGTGGAAGCTGATCGTCAACCCGACGACGACGGCGAGCGCACCGCACAGCATCGATACGACCATCATTAGCGGGACCCGTCGCGTGAGCAACGATGCCGTTGCCGGTGGGCCAACGAGTAAGCCGAACACGAGCAGCGTTCCAACCGCCTGGAAGCTGGCGACGATGCTGATGGCGAGCAGCACCATCAGTGCGAGATGGGCCGCACCGGGATGCATGCCGAGCGAACGGGCCTTCATCCGGTTGAAGGTGAGCGCGAGAAACGGCCGGTAGAGCACCACGGTGGCAACGACGACGATCGACGCGCCGATCAGCTGGCCATTGATGTCCTCGCGCGTCACTCCGAGGACATCACCGAAAAGCAGCGCCGTCACCTCGGTGGTGAACGAACGTGCCTTCGACACGATCACGATGCCGAGCGACAACATGCCGACGAAGAGCAGCCCGATCCCCGTGTCTTCACGAACGCCTGAACGGCTGGTCACGACGCTGACGAGCCCACCCATCACGGCAGCCGCAACGAGTGCGCCAATGATCGGGCTGAACCCCCAGAGCACTGCGAGTGCAATGCCAGGAATGACACCGTGGGCCAGCGCGTCGCCGAGAAACGACAGCCCACGCAACACGACCCACGTTCCCACCAATGATGTGGCCACGACAGCCAGCAGCCCCCCGATGAGCGCACGCTGCATGAATGCAGGATCAAACGCATCGAAGATCAACTGCACATGACGACGCTAGCGGACGGCCGCAGTTTTCGGACTCATTCTCGATATCGTTGACAGCATGCCGGCAGCAGTGACTTTGAAAGATGTCCACGTCGACTACGGCCCGATTCATGCGGTCGGCGACCTGACCTTGGAGATCCCAAGCGGATCGTCTGTAGCGATCATCGGCCCGAACGGGTCCGGCAAGTCGTCGCTACTCAAGGTGATTGGCGACGTGATCGATCCGACCTCCGGCACATGCGACACTGCAGGTGCAACAACTGCGATCGTGTTGCAGTCGACCGACATCGATCAGAGCATTCCGCTCACGGTGCGTGACGTCATAGCCATGGCGCGATTCCCTCGCCTCGGCCTCTTCCGACGTCCGAACTCTGTCGACCGAGCTGCCATCGATTCCGCCATGGATCGGCTCGAGATCGCCGACCTTGCACACCGCCAGATCCACCAACTCTCGGGTGGCCAGCGCCAACGAGCATTCGTCGCTCAGGGCCTTGCCCAGGACGCAGACATCCTGCTGCTCGATGAACCGCTCACAGGGCTCGACGTTCGCTCACGGTCGATCATCCTGTCCGTGCTCGACGACGAGCATGCAGCCGGGCGGACCGTGATGACCACGACCCACAATTTCGACGATGCTCGGCGCTGTGAACTGGTCCTCCTGCTCGCCACCTCATTCATCGCGTTCGGCACACCGGACGAGGTCTTCACTGAAGAACATCTGCGCACGGCGTTCGGTGGGAAGTTCGTCCGAATCGGCGACACGATGGTTCTCGACGACCCCCATCACCACTGAGCCACTCGAACCTTTTCTCACTGATTCCCATAACCGCTAGGGTCGAGCCGATGACCGCTGATCTCCTCCATGACGACGTCGCTTCGCTGCTGCGTGTCGGCGAACACCGCTACACGACGGGCCGGCGGCAAATCATCTCGGTACTGCACACATCTGCAGGCCCGGTAACGATCTTGGACATCTTGCAACTCGACACCGGACTCGCACAGTCAAGCGTGTACCGGAACCTTGCCATCCTTGAAGAAGTCGGTGCCGTCATGCGCATCGTTACGCATGACGACCACGCTCGCTTCGAACTCGCAGAAAGACTCACCGACCACCATCACCACCACCTGATCTGTACCACCTGCGGGTCGGTGAGCGACTTCGAACTCACCGCTGACACAGAGGCCACTTTGAACATGGCGTTCGCGAAGGTCAGCCGCTCGGCCAAGTTCACAGTCGACAGCCATCGCCTCGACCTGCTCGGCAGCTGCGCCGACTGCGCCTGACCCGCGAGCACGTCGGCGCTGATCGACTCGCTTGATCAGGCGAGTGCCGAACTCATCCTTGTTGCGTTTGTTCGAATCATCTCCATGTAGGTTGCGCCATCGCTGCCGGATTCGCCGAGCGATTCGGAGTACAGCTCGACGACGATGACATCGCCGACTTCAGCTGCGAGCGCCTCGATCAGATCATCGGATGAGGAGGCGTCGGCAAAGATCGCCGGTACTCCTTCTTCAACGATCTTCTCCGCAAGCTCGGCGAGTTCCCCGGCGCTCACGCCATCGGTGGTGCTGCCGCTCGGAATAACCGCGCCGACAACTTCGAACCCGTATCGATCGGCGAAGTAGCCGAAGACCTCGTGGTTCGTGACGAGAACGCGTCGTTCTTCGGGAATTGACGCCACCAGCGCCGCGACCTCGCCATCGAGGGCGACGAGTTCGGCGACATAGGCAGCTGCTGACGCACTCACCGCTGCCGGGTCAGCGAAGGTCAACTCTTCCTGCAGGAACTCGACCAATGCCTCGACTACCGTGGCCATCCGCATCGGGTCGGTGAAGAAGTGAGGATCGGCACCCGAGTGCTCGTCGTGCTCCTCATCATCAGAGTGCTCATCATCAGAGTGCTCATCATCAGAGTGCTCATCATCAGAGTGCTCATCATCAGAGTGCTCATCATCAGAGTGCTCATCATGGCCACCCTCGCCGAACTCGATGGTGTCGACCGCACTGATTGCATCAAACGTCGGAACGCCTTCGTCACCGGCGGCGTCGATCACATCCAGCAGGCCCTCTTCGAAGTCCGCACCGTTCACGATCAACGCATCGGCCGAATTCATCGCGACGACCTCTTGTGCCGATGCCTGAAAGTCGTGCGGATCGGCGCCAACCGGCATGATGGTGACGACCTCTGCCGCATCACCCACGACGGCCTGCACAACGTCTCCGAGAATATTGGTGGTGACCACGATCGTCGGCAGCGCCGCGTCGTCCGCCAGCCCGGCAGCGCCATCGGCGGCAGGCGCCCCCTGTTGCTGGCCGGCTTCACTGCCGGCAGAGTCACCGCCATCGGATCCGCAGGCAGCGAGCACCAGACTGATGGCGGCAACCATTGCAATTGCTGGTGCGGTTCGGTTCGTGCGCATCACGTGATGCCCCCTTGTGTTGAGAATGATTCTAAATCAAGAGAGTAGCGGTACCGAGAATCAATCCCAACGTGATTGCCCAAGCCCGTGACGACTGAAGACTGTGCTCACCGCGAAGAGACCACCACGTGCGTCGCCGCTTCTCCAGCCAAAATGCGCTCCTTCGATTCCCCGGCCCGCTCTCCGAAAAACGCCGGCGGTACCGGTATCGAGCGGCCGGCCTATTGCGTCGTGTACGTACCGAAGACCGGACCGGCGATCGAGCAACCCGCGCTGGCAAGGGCCGTGTCGGCCACCCCGGCGTCCAGCGTGCCAGCCACCCAAACCGCGCCCCACGATTCTTCGAGCGAGAGGCTGTCGCCCTCAGCGAGCGTGATCACCACGGTCTGGTTCAACGGCGAAGGCGGAACATGAATGCATGCTCCGAAATACGGCACGAGCAGAAACTCTGCAATCTCGTCCCCGTCGTAGGTCAGCGGGGCGACGAAGCCGGCGCGATGAGGTCCTCCCACTCGACGGCACGGACGAGCGAACCGAGCGCAAATGCGAGCTGTTGTCAAGAGGCCGCTTGCACCCTTCGAGCATCGATCCACGCATCGATTTCGGCCGGATCGATCCGAACGAACTTGCCCAGTTTGCAGAACGGAGTCCGGCGCTCATAGATCATCCGGCGGACGAAGCTGGGACTGACGCAAAGACGCTCTGCGACTCGGTTCACATCGAACAGGGCGGAAGATGTCGGTGAAACAGCATTGGCACTCATACCGACGTAAAGGCGATCAAAGGTGACACGCGAGACAAATCGAGGCGGGAGCGTACAAACGCAAGACTTCGAATACCCCGCCGAGACGGGGGCACTATCTGGCACTAACTCAAGCGATCTGACCCACGCCAAATTCCTTTTTCGGATCTTGCGTTGGCGGAGCCATTCCTGGTCGCCACCCCCGGGTTGACCAGAAATGGAGCCATCAGCATCACGCAGCACCAGAACCTCGTTCCGGTCACCACGACCACTGAGGCGGATTGCAGCGCACTGGTCGGCCACGGTTCGTCGCCGGTCAACAGACCCAAGCGGCGCACGTCAGCGCTCAGGATCACTACGCTGCGGCCGCTACGCCGACAGCAGCAGCAACTGCTCGCACCCATCGCTTCCTGGTCGGGCGTGAACGGGAGGCCGGGATGTTGATGAGCCGTTTGACTGAACGTTGGCTCGGCAAAAGGCTCTGTTGCTTTGGTCGACCGATGGCCACGGCTTGGTGGTTTATGTCGATGTTCGGTCAGGCCACGGCGACGAGGCCATCGAAAGGTGCCGCGAGACGCAGACGTTCATGACGGGCTTCAACGCCGAGTTCGTAGTACCCGCGGCGCAAGGTGCCGCACTCCTCTTGGCGTTCTGCACGCGCGGAGTGCGGCGCTCAACCAATGCCAGAAAGGTCGTGATGTCGGTCCATTCTGTTCGGTTCCGGCCTCTTGCTGAGAGTGATGTGCCAAACCTCGTTAGCGTGGTTCGCGTGATCGGAACTGAGTTTCAAACGGAACAGTGACCGCGCTGGCGCACGTCTGGTGGTATCACTTGCCGGTCGAGGCATCGTTCGGGAGCGGCCAGGGCAGGCGAAATGTCACGTCCGGATCGGTGCCGTCGGGGCCATTATCGGCGCAGTGGTCGGCCGTGCCAGCATGGCGAGCACGGCGAGCAACAGCGGAACTGCGAGGTAGGCAGTGCGAACATCGGTCGCCGCGCGCAGTCCGGCCATCAACGCCGGAGCACTGATCAACGCCACTCCGGACGCTATCGACCCTCGCGTCGCGGCCTGATCGGGTGAGCGCGGGAAGCGATGCAGCAACGCGGTCATCCTCGTCGGGTACAGCGGCGAGGCGCCGAGGCCGGCGAGCCCGATGCCGGCGATCGATGACACCGGCGTGGCAATTCCCCACATCAGAACGAAGCCGACGGCGATCAGAGCGACGCTCACCAGAATCGACCGTGGTGGTGGCCAGGTGCTGGTGACGAATCGTCCGAACGCCATGCCACAGCCCCATGCCGCGCCTCCCGCCGCCGCCGCCGCGGTCGACATCCCGACCTCCTCGTGGAGGAAGGTGGTCGCGAAGTACGAGAAGCAGAACTCGACCACGATGCACAACGTCAGCACCGTGACCTCGCGCCACCACGCTGCGAACGGTGGCACCACTGGCTCGTCGTCAGGTATCGGCTCGGCGGGTTGCGGCGCCTCGGCGTCGTGGCGGGCGGCGTTGCCTCGTGCCATCAGCACGATCACCACTGCGCCGCCGCCGATCGGCACGGCCATGCCCGGCAGCCAGCCGCCACCGAGCCGGATCGACACGCCCACCGCAAGCGGAGCGGCGATGGCTGCCAGGCTTGAATAGGCGTTGGCGCGGATCATGACGCGTTCTGTGTCGTCGGGTCGGACCGAAGCGAGCAGCGCCGGCATCAGCCGGATCAGGGCAGCGGCGGCGATCGCACTGATGAGGGCACCAAACGCGCTGACACCAAACCAACGCGTGATGCCCATGACCAATACACCACCCGCCAGTGCCACTGCCCCGAGCAACATCGTGCTGGTGTGCGGTTTCGCCGGAGCGGCGCCGCGGTGGCGGCGCACCACAATCGATCCCCAGACGAGCAGCACAACGCCCGGCAAGAGCGTGTACGCCGACGCCCGTTTCCCGATCTCGTCCTCCAGCTCGGGGAGCACCGACCCGAGCCCGTTGAGGAACCACCCGACAATGATGTAGCCGAAGTACCCGGCGATCACGATCGGGGTCGGTTTGGGCGCTCTGACCCGGCTCGGCGGCACGCGGTACACACTATGACGATGACGTTAACCAGCGGTGCAGATACACAACGATGACACAACACCTGGTGGACGGCGGTATCTGGTATGCAGCTTGGGAAGCAACGCGACGCTGGCTACTCGACTGTCGGGTCGTGATTCTGCGGAGCGCTACCGAGCGGCCAACGGCCAGCATCTGGGAACTTGCTTCGCCAGCAACCGCACCCCATAGCAGACGTTCGGGTTAGGCGTTGATCTGCGATGCTCGTAGGTGTGGACTCGGAGGACCCAGACCGATTCGACGCGCCGCCACCTACGCCGAAAATGTGCTGATGCGAGTGTTTCATCTCCGCCGACATGGGCCATTCGAGGACGACGAGCTGCGGATGTCCGAGCGGCTGCGGAGCCCTTGACTTCTCATCCGACAGTCCCGAATCCACACCTAGTCGCCCCAGTCGATTCGCGCGCCAACCTCGGCGAGTTCGTCTCGGGTCTCCGCGAACACGGCCTGGTATTTGTACCAGGGGACCGAGTTCCAGAGGTGGTGGACGAGGTGATAATTCT
>JBLIMF010000010.1:0-32377 GCA_047638615.1 Gammaproteobacteria bacterium | reverse complement strand
GTGAGTCGTCTGTTATCGCAATCGTCTCTTCGCCGCATCGACCCAATGCGTTCGAGGCTGCCCGGTTCGCTATCGACGCATTGAAAGAAACTGCTCCGATTTGGAAGCATGAAGTCTGGGCTGATGGAGCCGACTGGGGTACCGGAGCACACAACATTCGCGATGCACAAACCGTTGGGAGCTCCGAATGATCGTGGCGATGAGCGTCGTCGGCATCGTGGTGTTCGCCGTGATTCTCGGTCTTGTGCTCCGCAATCTCAGAGATGATGACGGCGTCGATTCGTTCCGCCGACAAATCGACGCGCTTTCACCAGAGGCTCGCAAGCCGACCGTCGATCGGGTCAAGTCGGCCAAGCAGCAGGTTAACGATGACGATTCGTCGACTCGGTGAGCGCAGTGCGGCATCGAGGCTCCCGACCTCTGCGCAGGTTTTGAGGCAGAATAAGCCCGTCATGCAACGTCGCAACGCTCTGAATTCCGCCCGAGTGGCCAGGGTTGCCTAATGGCCCGCGACCTTGCGATTGACCTTGGAACGGCAAACACGCTCGTTTACATGAAGGGCCGCGGCATCGTGCTCAACGAGCCGTCTGTCATCGCCCTCAACCGGCAGACCGGTGAAGTGCTTGCCACCGGTCGCGAAGCGTGGCAAATGATCGGGCGCACCCCTGGCTACATCGTTGCGGTTCGCCCGTTGCGTGGCGGAGCTATCACCGATTTCGAGATCACCGAGCGCATGATTCGTCTGTTGCTGCAGCGTGTTGGAGTGAGTCGATTCACACGTCCCAAGGTCGTTATCTGTGTGCCGTCAGCGATCACCGAGGTCGAGCGACGTGCGGTCACCGACGCTGCTCGTAGAGCAGGCGCCGCCGACGCCAACCTGATCGAACAGCCCATGGCCGCAGCGATCGGCGCCGACCTGCCGATCGACGAGCCCGTCGGCAACATGGTCATCGACATTGGCGGTGGCACCTCGGAAACGGCAGTTATCTCGCTCGGCGGCATCGTTGCTCTCGAAGCAGTGCGCGTTGGATCGTTCGACATCGACGCCGCCATCCAGAATTACGTCCGACGCGAACACGGCATCGCCATCGGCGAGCGGACAGCCGAAGAAATCAAGGTCGCAATTGGGTCGGCTGATCCGACGCGCGACGAGAACCAGGCCGAGGTGCGCGGGCGCGATCTTATGACCGGCCTGCCAAAGACGGTGCTACTGACACCCGAAGAGGTGCGGTTCGCCATCGAAGACGTCATCTCGTCGATCGTTGCGTCGGTCATCCGGTGCCTGTCGAAGGCGCCCCCCGAACTGTCGCAGGACTTCCTCGTACGTGGTATGTATCTTGTCGGTGGTGGCGGCCTGCTACGTGGGCTCGCCGAACGGATCGAGCGAGAAACCCAAGTTCCCGTGCGGATGTCGAACGTGCCACTTGAAGCAGTGGTCCTTGGCGCCGGTCATGTCATTGAGCACTATGAAGCGCTCAAAGGCATGTTCATGGGTGCCCGTCGCTAGCTCAGGCCGCACAAAAGACCCGATCACTGCGTTCCGCCAACTCCTCGTTGCCGGAGGGCAACTTCGTCGTGGCGCACCTTGTCCTCGAATCACCTGAGCGCCCTGAGAACTGGTGAAGATGAGCGACTACTGGTGAGGGTTCTGTGGTCTGCGTGTCACGTTTTGGTCTGACCTGGGTGTGACAGTGTCACGTTTTGGTCTGACCTGGGTGTGACAGTCCGGTCTAATCGAGGGGCCGCGGCGCGTCCGTTCGGCGCGGGACGAACGTGACGCGCCCGTGGGTGCGTCGTATCGTGCGTGCATGCGCATGCCGTCGGAGACGCTCGATGACTTCCGGGAAGGGTTCGCCCAGTTAGAGGTCGACTTCGATGTCCCAGGTGAGTATCCACCGGAGGTGTTGGCAGCAGCAGAGGTCGCTGCCGAACGTCCGCTCGGCGAGGGTCGGTCGCCGCACGTCGATCGGACCGACATGCACTTCCTCACGCTCGACCCGGCGAGCAGCACTGACCTCGACCAGGCGTTCGCCATCGAAATGTCGGGCGACGACGTTGTGCTGCACTACGCCATTGCCGATGTCGGCTGGTTCGTGCGGGCTGGCGATGCCATCGACCATGAAGCGTGGAAGCGGGGTGTCACCGTGTACATGCCGCATGCCCGCGCCGGGCTTCATCCGCCGCGCATCGCAGAAGACGCCGGAAGCCTCCTGCCTGGCGGCCCGAAGCCGGCCGTCGTTTTCACGGTCAAGATTGCTGCTGATGGCGGGGTTCGCCTCGACGGAGTCGAACGGTCAATGATTCGGAACCGCGCCAAGCTCGCCTATTCGACGGTGACGCCTGGCGATCTTCCCGAGGCGTTCCCCGAACTCGCCCGCCGGTTCGAGATTGGCGAGCAGGCACGCGGTGCCGATCGCATTCAGATGCCCGAGCAAGAAGTCGTGCGCGTCGACGGTGGCTTCGCACTCCAGTTCCGGCCGCGCAACGCCGCCGAAAACCAGAACGCGGCAATGTCGCTCGCCACGAACATGGCAGTCGCCGATGCGCTTTTTGCCGCCAAAACCGGGCTCTTCCGAACGATGCCTGCTGTCGACGAGAGCCGCCTCGGCCGGCTGCGTCACACGGCGCGGGCCTTCGGGCTGCAGTGGTCGAAAGACCAGTCGCTGGCCGCGTTCAACGAATCGTTGCCCAAGGACGATCCGAAAACGTCGGCCTTCCTCCTCGCTGTTCGCCGAGCCAGCGGCGGCGCTTCTTACGAGCCGTATGACCCGAACGAGAAGCCGTGGCACGCCGCTGTCGCTGCTACCTACAGCCACGTCACCGCACCCCTCCGTCGCCTGGCGGACCGCTACGTGATCGAAGCTGCCTTGGCCGTCGCCACCGGTGATGCCGTTCCCGACGAAGTTGAGCTGGCGTTCACCGAGCTGCCCCAGGTCATGCGCCTGGGCGACAGTCGTGCAAACCGCGTCGACCGCGCTGCGATTGATCTCGCCGAGGCGGTCGTGTTGCAGGGCCGTGAGGGCGAAGTGTTCGATGCGGTGGTCACCGACGAAGACGACCGTGGCGCACGCATTCAGGTCCGCGATCCTGCTGTGGTGGCCCGAGTAGTCGCACGCCACGTCGATCCGGGCGATGACATCCAGGTCAAGCTGATCAAGGCCGACCCTGCAGAACGCCGCGTCGACTTCGAGCGAGTCGGCTGACCCACTTCGCTCTGCCCAGTCGTCGGCGTGATGGTTTTGGCCAACATGTTGACCAAAACCATCACGCAAACGTAGTGAGATGGCCGAGCGAGTCAGGCCGGGACGAAGCGGCTCACGGTGCCGATGTTGCTGACGGCGAACAGGTCGCCCTCGCCGCCAATGGCGATCGCGGCAAGGTTTGGTTGCTGAGCGAGTTCGACGATGATCGGCGCCCCGGGTTGCGATGTGGGGTCGTATCCCCAGATTTGGCCTGAGCAAAAGTCGCCGTAGACGAACCAGCCCTGTAGGTCGGCAATGGCCTCGCCCCGGTAGACGACGCCGCCGCTGACTGAACAGTTGCCGTCATCGTGGGTGTATTCGACGATTGGCGGAGTGTGGCCATCGGGGTCCTGGTCGTCGTTGAACGGTGCGGTCCCTTCGAAGGCGCTCCACCCAAACGAAAGGCCGCGACCAGCGCTTTGGCCGTCGATTGCTGGCGCATAATTGATTTCTTCAAGGTCGCCCTGACCAACGTCGGCGATCCAGAGATCGCCGGTCGGTGCGTCGAACGAGAACTTCCAGGGGTTGCGGAGGCCAAGCGCCCAGATCGTCGGGTCGGCACCGTCGACACCGACGAACGGGTTGTCGGTGGGGACAGTAAACGGTTTGTCACCCGACTGACGCGGGTCGATGCGCAGGATCTTGCCGAGTCGGCTTGCGAGCGCGAGCGAGTTGCGCTCAGGATCGTTGGCCGCTCCGCCGTCACCGAGGCCGAGATAGAGCAGCCCGTCGGGACCAAAGGCCAGTTCGCCACCGTTGTGGTTGCCGAATGGCTGCTTGACCGTCAGCACCTCGCGACGACTGTCGGGGTCGAACATCGCCGTGACAGGGTCGATGATGTACTCGTCGATGACGGTCGTGCCGCTGGCGTCGCTGTAGTGGACGTATGCGAAGTCTTGAACGGGATGAAAGGCCGCGCCAAGCAGGCCTTGCTCGCCGTCGGCCATCGTGAGGTCGGTCATGTCGAGCACGACCTCAGACGACAGGTCGTCGGCGGCAACGATTCGGCCGTTCTGCTCGACCACGAAGTGACGTAGGTCGCCGCTGCGGCTGAACAACTCGACGGGGGTGTCGAACTCACCGGCATTGAGCAGGGCCACGACCGGAATCGGAAGCGGGCCCGTCTCGATGATGATTGCCGGAGCAGTCGATAGCTCTTCAGGCGTCCCGGTTGGCAGGTCGATGTCATCGGACGGTGCAAGTTCGGGAAGCGTCGTGGTGATCGACTCGTCAGGTGCGACGGCGGTGGCCTCCGACTCGGCTGATGACTCCTGGGGTTCCGGGACGGTCGCGAATGTGACGGCCGGGTCGTTCGGAGGATTTGTCCCGACTGACTCGGATCCGCCGCCGCACGCTGCAACAGCGAGTGCCGCGACGACTACGGACGCGACGGCGATGCCGTGTCGGCTCACGTACGGCCCACCCGGGTGAGGCCCTCTTGCATCACGCTAATCGCGAGGCGTCCGTCGGAGGTGAAGATGGCGCCGCCTGCAAGGCCGCGCGCTGACGATGTGCTGAGCGCTGTCTGGTCGTAGAGCAGCCAGTCGTCGGCGCGGAACGGACGGTGGAACCACATGGCATGGTCGAGGCTGGCCATCTGCACGTCGCCGCTTGCCCAGGACATACCGAACGGAAGGATCGTGGTGTCCAGCAGCGTCATGTCGCTCGCGTACGTGACGATGCAGGCGTGCAGCACGGGGTCATCCGGGAGCTGGCCGTTGGTGCGCAACCAGACCTGCTGCGAGGTCGACTTCTCGCCCTTGCGACTCATTGGATCACCGTTGACGTACCGCAGGTCGATGGGTCTTGGCTGCTCGTAGTAGTCGCCGAGCTGGTGCGCGTATGGCGCGTTGCGCGTCTTGAAATCGGGAAGCGACTCGGGCTCGGGGAGGCCGGCCGGCATCGAGAGTTGATGGTCGAGACCAGGCTCCTCGTTGTGGAAACTGGCCTGCAGGTTGAAAATGGCTCGGCCGTGCTGGATAGCCACGACGCGCCGCGTCGCAAAGCTGCGGCCGTCGCGAATGCGATCAACTTCGTAGAGAATCGGTGTCGTCGGGTCACCGGGGCGAAGAAAGTAGGCGTGGAGCGAGTGGACCATGCGGCCGGGCTCTTCGATCGTGCGCGCAGCAGCGACGAGGGCCTGGCCGGCGACCTGGCCGCCGAAGACTCGCTGACGATCTTCATCAGTCGAGGCACCCCGGAACAAGTTGACCTCGATCACCTCGAGGTCGAGCAGGTTGACAAGACTATCGAGTGCCGCCTGATTGCCTGGCGTCGGCTCGGCTGGATAGTGGGTGGTTTCGCTGTCAGCGGTCATGCCCGGCCAATGTTGCCACGGTTCGGGCCCGAAGTGGTCGCCCGTTCTATGGTCGCTGCATGTCACAGCTCGATTTATCGTCCGACCAGCTACTTTCCACCACTCGTGCGGTGCGTAAACGGCTGGATTTTGACCGGCCGGTCGATGACGAGCTGATCCGTGAGTGCGTGGCGATGGCGATGCAGTCGCCGTCCGGTTCGAACTCAATGACGATGCAGTTCGTCGTGGTGACCGACCCGGCAAAGCGTGCTGCGATCGGTGAGATTTACGGTAAGTGTTTCGACATCTACCGCGGCATGGACGGTGTGTACGCCGGATCGCTGAAGCGCGAAACGGCAGAGGGGCAAGCGCAGCAGGACCGCGTCACCGACTCGGCTGAGTACCTCGCAGCCCATATGGGTGAGGCGCCGGCGCTTGTGATTGCGTGCACAAAGTCTGGTCGGCTGGACGGCGGACCCGCCATGGCGGCAGCGTCGTCGATGGGCAACGTACTGCCAGCAATGTGGAGCTTCATGTTGGCAGCACGCGCCCGCGGGCTCGGCACCTGTTGGACCACCGTCGGGTTGATGATGGAAGAGCAGATCGCCGATGTTGTCGGAATTCCGTTTGACTCTGTGCAGCAAGCCGTGCTCAGTCCGCTCGCCTACACGAAGGGGACGGACTTCAAGACGGCGATGCGGCCCGATCCCGACACGATCATTCATTGGAACACTTGGTCCAGCTGAACGATTGACTGTCGCCATGTTGTCTGAAGGCCGTCGCTCGCTTGCGCTTTCCACCAGGGGCTTCATGCCAGCTGCTGAGGGTGATGCGCTGTGGGAAGCAGCCACTGCCGCGACTGCGGACATGCCCGGGATGCCGATGCTCGAACTCGGCTCGTACTGCGGTCGGTCAACGGTGTGGCTTGGCGATGTGGCCGAGGGCGCAGGCACCTTGTTGTTCGCGCTCGACCATCACCGCGGCTCTGAAGAGAACCAGGCGGGGTGGGACCATCACGACCTCGAAGTCGTTGACGACCGCATTGGCAAGATGGACACACTGCCGTTTTTCCGGGCGACGATTCACGACGCTGGCCTCGAAGACTCCGTGGTGGGTCTGGTGGGGCCTGCGCCAGCGATCGGCGCGGCATGGACGACCCCGCTGAGCTTCCTCTTTATCGATGGCGGCCACGGTGAAGTACCGGCACGGCTCGACTACCAACGTTGGACGCCGCACGTTGCAGTTGGCGGCACGCTGGCAATTCACGACGTGTTCCCGGATCCGGCAGATGGTGGCCGGCCGCCGTACGAGCAGATTTACCGGCCTGCGCTCGCGTCCGGTCGCTTTACAGAACGCTCGGCGACTGGATCGCTACGCATCCTGACGCGCACCAGATAACAGTCATTTCAGCGAGGCCGCCACAGCGTTACGCCCCGGCTTGTCACACTGTGGTCTGACCTGGGTGTGACAGTTCTGGTGGCTCAGGCGGTTTCGATGCGCAGCTGCATCGCGGTGGCCCCCGCGGAGAATCCGGCTCGGATCATGTCGGCGATTGCAGCTGCCAGCACGTCGATGTCGCCCCGGATTTCGGTGGCGAACGGGCCCATGTCGGGCTCGAGGCCAGCGGCGGTTGCGGCTTCGAGGACGGCCGACACGTGCGGGCCGGGATCATTCTCGCGGAATGGCTCCACGAGTACTTCGAGATGTGCGTTGGCCATGCTGCCAGGGTACTCACGCTGCTCTCTCCGTTATGACGGAACGGTGAATGCAGAATGAACCACCGAGCGATCCTTGACGTTTTGTAAAGCATTTTTGTTATTGTCGGTCGGGTGAACTGCGCCTCGTCTCTACACCTATCGATTGATCGCGAGCGGTTGGTGGCGCGGATCGAGGCGCTCGGAGAAATCGGTGCGATTCCTGGAACGACTGGATGTGCCCGGCTTGCACTGACGGACGAAGATAAGGGCGGCCGCGACCTCGTCGTCACATGGATGCGTGACCTCGGCCTCGACGTCACCATCGACGGCATTGGCAACGTGATCGCGACGATGCCTGGGTTCGGGGCCGGAACCCCACCGGTGATGACCGGTTCACACATCGACACAGTCGGAACGGGCGGCAAATACGACGGCAACCTTGGGGTGCTCGCCGGTCTTGAAGTCATTGAAACGGTCATCGCTGCGGGCCTCGAACTTGACCGTCCCCTCGCCGTCGGATTCTTCACCGACGAAGAGGGTGCCCGTTTCCCGCCAGACATGCTTGGCAGCCTTGTGTACGTCGGCGGTCTGCCGCTCGAAGATGCGCTCCGTATCGAAGACCGTCACGGAGCGGTGGTCGGCGAGGAGCTCGATCGCATCGGCTACTCAGGTCCGGCACCTCTTCCTGGACCCGCACCACATGCCTTCGTCGAACTCCACATCGAGCAGGGCCCCGTGCTCGAAGACGAAGACATCACGATTGGCGTCGTCGAGGGCGTGCAGGGCATCTCCTGGACCGAGCTGACGCTCACCGGACAGTCGTGCCACGCCGGGACGACACCGATGCGCCTCCGCCACGATCCTGCCTACGTCGCGTCGAAGATCGCAACCTTCGTACGCGACCTGACGAGCGATTTTGGCGAGCCGCAGGTCGGCACCGTCGGGGCAATCGACCTCATCCCGAATCTCGTCAACGTCGTACCGTCGGTGGCCACGATGACCGTCGACCTCCGGAACACCGACGAAGAAGTGTTGCAGCAAGCCGAGACCAAATTCCGTGGCTTTGTCGCCCAGGCAGCTGAGCGCGAGGGAGTCGGTGTACAGACCCGCACACTCGCCCGCTTCGAGCCGGTTGACTTCGACGCACGTGTCATCGATATCGTCGAACAGTCCGCTGAGGCGGCGGGGCTCTCGTATCGCCGTATGCCGTCAGGGGCTGGCCACGATGCTCAGATGTTCGCGCGGGTGTGCCCGACGGCAATGATCTTCACCAAGAGCGTCAACGGCATCAGCCACAACGTCACAGAATACACCGAACCAGCGGACCTCGAAGCAGGGGCCAACGTGCTGCTCCGGACGATGCTCGCCCTCGCAGAAACAGACTTCTGATGCCTCGCTCTCTCAATGTCGGTGCTGCTCAACTCGGGCCTATCGCCCGTGACGAATCGCGTTCGACGGTCGTCGCTCGCCTGATCGACCTCCTGCAGCAGGGCGCTGAGGCCGGCTGCGACGTGGTGGTCTTTCCAGAATTGGCACTCACGACGTTCTTCCCGCGCTGGTACCTCGATGAGGGCGACGCGTCGGGTATCTCGGGCGACACAACCGAACTCGACTCGTACTACGAGCGCTCGATGCCGGGGCCGGAAACGCAGCCGCTGTTCGACGAGGCCAAGCGGCTCGGTGTCGGTTTCAGCCTCGGGTACGCCGAACTCACCGCGCCTGACGACGACGGTGTCGTGCACCGTTTCAACACGACAATCCTGGTCGAACGCGACGGCACGATTGTCGGTCGGTTCCGCAAGGTTCACATCCCCGGCCACGAAGCCCACGAGCCGTGGCGTCAGTTCCAGCATCTTGAGCGTCGGTACTTCGAAGAGTCCAGCGAGGGCTTTCCGGTCTTCGAGGCGTTCGGCGGTGTTGTCGGCATGGCTACCTGCAACGACCGGCGTTGGCCCGAAACATACCGCGTCATGGGATTGCAGGGCGTCGAACTGGTGATGATTGGCTACAACACGCCGATGTTTTACGCACCTGACCCCACGCAGAACGCACTCGCAGGGTTCCACAACCACCTGGTGATGCAGGCTGGCGCGTACCAGAACGGCACGTGGGTCGTCGGTGTTGCCAAGGGCGGCATTGAAGAGGGCGTCGAGTCGCTCGCTCAATCGGCGATCATTGCGCCATCTGGCCAGATCGTTGCGCAGGCCGTGACGATCGGCGACGAGCTGATCACTGCCCGATGCGACCTCGACTGGTGCAAGCAATACAAAGAGACGCTGTTCGACTTCGAGCGCTATCGGCGCCCGGAGGTCTATACGCGAATCACGACACAGAAGGGCGCTATTGCGCCCGGCGCGACGAAGGACGACGGAGCCACCTCATGAGCGAATTCACTCTCAACGGCGAGCAGGTCACGGCACGCGACGACCACCCACACCTGTTGGCGGCGCTCCGTGACGAACTCGGCATCACCTCGGCGAAAGACGGTTGCTCCCCGACGGGCCAGTGCGGTTGCTGCACCGTGCTCATCGGCGGCAAGGCGCGTGTCTCGTGCCAGACGTCGATGGAGAAGATCAACGGTGGAGAGGTCACGACGCTGGAAGGCTTCGACCCAGCTGAAGTGAGTCGGATGGCTGATGCGTTCGCCGCGTGTGGCGCACTGCAATGCGGTTTCTGCACGCCGGGCATCGTTGTCCGAACGAAAGCCCTGATTGACAAGAACGGTGCGAACCTGACACGCGAGCAAGCGTCGCGCCACATGGGCGCTCACCTGTGCCGCTGTACTGGTTACATCAAGGTCCTCGATGCTGTCGAAGCATTGGCTCAGGATGACATCCCTGTTGTGGTGCAGCCGCGCGGTGTTGGCTCACGCGGCATCAAGTACGAAGGCCGCGAGCTGTCGATCGGCATTCGCGACTTTATCGATGACATGAACCCGGAGGGCTGCCTCCACGGCGCACTGCGCCTCACCGATCACGCCCGCGCCGACATCACGTCGATCGATGCATCAGCGGCACTCGCAGTTGAAGGTGTGCGCAGTGTGTACACGGCGGCCGACATCCCTGGCATTCAGCGCGTCGGGATCATCCACAAGGATTGGCCGATCATGATTCCGATAGGTGGACGTACCTCATACCTCGGCGATGTGCTTGCAGTGGTCGTTGCCGACACCCGCCAAATCGCTCGTGCAGCGGCCGAACTCGTCGCCGTCGAATACGAAGTGCACGAACCGATGGTCGATCCGGTCCGTGTCGTCGAGTCGTCTGAGCCTGCGGTGTGGGGGCTCGACGGGAACATCCTGTCGACATCGACCTACACCCGCGGAGACGCTGACGTCGCCCTCGCTTCGTCGCTGTTTACGGTGTCGGAGACCTTCCAGACGCAGCGCATCGAGCATGCATTCCTCGAACCCGAATCGACGCTCGCGGTGCCAACGAGAGTGGGTGACGGCGAGGGTGAACCGGGCCTGTACGTGTACTCCGGCGGTCAGGGGATCTGGGACGACCGCAATGACATCGCCGCGATGCTCGACATTGAAACCAGCCGTGTGACGACCGAACTCGTCTCCAACGGTGGTGCATTCGGTGGCAAGGAAGATATGTCGAACCAGGCGCACACGGCGCTCGCTGCATGGCATCTCGAAGCGCCGGTCAAGATCACGCTGTCGCGTGAAGAATCGCTACTGATGCATCCGAAGCGCCACCCGATCCGGATGCACTACGACGCCGGTTGCGATGCCAACGGCAAGCTCACGGCGATCAAGGTCCGCATGATCGGTGATTCCGGTCCGTACGCATCGGTCGGCATGAAGGTGCTCGAACGGGCGGCCGGTCACGCAACTGGGCCGTACGTTGTCGGCAACGTGGACGTTGAAGCCATCGCGGCTCGCACTAACAACTCGGTGTGTGGAGCCTTCCGTGGGTTCGGTGCCAACCAGGCGCAGTTCGCCATGGAGGGCGTGCTCGATCGGCTGGCCGAGCAAGTCGGCATTTCCGGCTGGGAGATCCGCGATCGCAACGTCGTGATGCCTGGTGACACGTGGGGCCCGGGCCAAGTGATGGACGACGGGTGCAAGGGCGCACGTCAGTGCCTTGACGCTGTGAAACCTGCGTACGACGCTGCTGTGGCGGCCGGCAAGTCGGTCGGCATGGGCCTTGGGTTGAAGAACTCTGGCCTCGGCAATGGCTTCAAGGAAATCGCCAAGGCCGTTGTGCACTTCCGAGCCGACGGTCGTGTTGAGATACGCCACTGTTGGACCGAAATGGGTCAGGGCGTCCACACGGTTGTCATGCAGGTTGCCATCGAGGAACTCGGCATCGAGGCCGAGCAGATCGATGTGATTGTCGACTCGACACGTGAACTCGGTGCAGGCCAGACCACAGGCAGCCGCGGCACCCTGATGGGCGCTGGCTCGGTCAAAGCGGCCTGCGAAGCAGCCATCGCTGACGGTCGCCAAGTTGGCGTCGACTACGAGGGCGAGTACCGAGTCGATTGGACCAGCTCGCTCGGTGAGATCGCTGCTGCAAAGGCTGCCGGTGCAGCGATCGAGAACCCGATCATCCACTCGACGTTCGGCTACGCGGCTCAAGTCGTCGTGCTCGCCGAAGACGGAACGGTGGAGAACGTCACGGCAGCACACGACGTTGGTCGAGCTGTCAACCCGATGCTCTGCGAAGGCCAGATCGAAGGCGCCGTGCATATGGGTCTGGGCTACGCGATGACCGAGGGATTCCCCTGTGACGAGATGGGTCGGCCAACCAACACGACGCTCAAGTCGCTCGACATCATCCGGCCGAAAGATATGCCGACCGTCGACGTGATCTTGGTCGAAGCTGCTCAGCCTGACTCGCCTTACGGCATCAAGGGTGTTGGTGAAATCGGGCTTGTGCCCACAGCTGGCGCCGTGGCTGCTGCGCTCCGCCAGTACACGGGGACCTGGCACAACGAACTCCCGATGATCAACGTGAGCAACCGCGAGCGCGCCAGTGCCTGGATCTGAGATGAACCAGTCGCATCGCGATCCGGGCGGGAACTGACGGTGGCTGAGCGGGGGACCACTCCGGGCCTCGTCTGCGCGCACCACCACCTCTACTCGTCGCTCGCGCGGGGCATGCCTGCACCGCCGGCGACGCCATCGAACTTCCTCGGGATCCTCGAGAATGTTTGGTGGCGGCTCGACACAGCGCTCGACCTTGCGATGATCGAGTGGTCGGCGAAACTTGGCGCACTCGAAGCACTCGAAGCGGGTACGACGGCGATCATCGACCATCACGAATCGCCGAGCGCCATCGAAGGATCGCTGTCGGTGATCGCCGATGCCGTCAACGAAATCGGGGTGCGGATCGACACGTGCTACGGCATCACTGACCGGCACGGCATCGAAGGCGTGGCGCTTGGGCTGGCCGAGAACGACCGGTATTTGCAAGACTTCGTGACACCCGGAGACGGCATGCGGAAGGGAATGGTCGGTGTGCATGCTGCGTTCACGTGCTCCGACGATTCGCTCGCCGGAGCCGCTGCGCTGGCAGAGAAGCACGGTGTCGGTGTGCACATTCATGTGGCCGAGGGCCCCGACGACATCGCCGTCGAAGAACGCATTCGCGAACTCACGCGAGACAATTGGATACTCATTCACGGCGTCCACCTGCCCGACGATCACGGCTTGCGTGGAACGATTGTGCACAACCCTCGGTCGAATATGAACAACTCGGTCGGTTACGCCAACCCTGCCCGGTTCAGCAATCCAATAGCGCTTGGGACCGACGGCATCGGCGCTGACATGCTCGCCGAATTTCAATTGGCGTACGTCAAACAGCGCGATCACGATGTTGAGGCGAGCCCGGATGCGGCCTGGTCGTGGTTGGAAGGCGGCTGGGAGCTCTTCCCCGAAGCGAAAGACGATCTCGTCACCTGGTCATACGAGACGATCGAGCCATGGCATGTGGCGTTCACCCCGACGATTCGTGCGATTGATGTCGATATCGACGGTGCGCCGGCATTGCGCGACGGTGTCGCCACCCGCGTTGATGCCGATGAGATCCGTGCCAAGGCCGCCGAGCAAGCCGTCCGCCTGCACGCGGCACTGGAAGCCTGAACAGCGCTGGACGGAGTGTGGCACGTGAACGCTCTACGATCTTCCACGTGCCCCGCCCGCACCCCCTGATCGCTGCGCTGCAGCCGCTGATCGATGCTGCTGGCGCGCAAACCGTTCGACCCGACGATGTCGCTGGCTCAGACGTGCCATTGATGTGGGACGGCGAGGTCGTCGGTGCTGCGCGGCTCCCGCCGATTCACGGCTCGCTCGATCGACTTGTTGCCCTGGTCGAAGCGGAGATGCGCGCACCACTCCCGACGCTCAGCCGACTCGAGAAGCAGCAGGCGATCAGGCGCCTTGACGAACTCGGAGCCTTCGTGTTGCGGCGCGCCGTCGAGGATGTGTCTGAGGCCGTCGGCATTAGCCGGATCACCGTCTACAGCTATCTCAACGCCCTGCACCGTTGATCAGTTTGTTTCTTTCGGCCCCAACGGAATCGGATGGTGAATGCGACGTTGCCGTCGATTGCTATGCGAGACATTGCGCTGACGTCTTTACGGTTTGTAAAGTACTGGTATGGCTCACGATGCTCCGGCGCTCACACCGATGTCGCTGAGCATGCTGCTCGGTCGAATCGGCCACGAATGGGAGACGCGCAAGCGGATCTTCGACCTGCCGACGGCGCGATTCTGGAAGCCAGACCCTGACGTCGATCTGTCGTTTGAGTTTCTTGGCCGGACAGCCGCAACGCCGGTCGGGCCCGCCGCAGGACCACACAGCCAGATGGCCCAGAACATTGTGTTGTCGTGGCTCGGCGGCTCGCGGCTCTTCGAGTTGAAGACGGTTCAGGTCCTCGACGAGCTCGAGATCGCACGACCCTGTATTGACATGCAGACCGTCGGATACAACATCGAGTGGAGCCAGGAATTATTGATCGCACAAAGTGTCGAGGAATACACGAAGGCTTGGATGATCATTGAGATCCTTCGCAACTGGGAACCGCTCCGTGAATACGTCGGTCATCCCGAGACGGGCGACGCAGGCCCGCACGTGTTCGACATGTCGGTCGGCTACGACCTCGCTGGTATCCAAACGCCGAAGGTCGCCGGTTTTATCGACGCGATGCGCAATGCGTCAGTAGAAATCGAACGGCTCCGCCCCGAGATTGCCACTGATCCGAGCGGCGTGTTTGCGCAGTTCGTCGACCTCGAATTCTCTCCGACGATTTCTGACACGGTCACGCTGTCGACATTCCACGGCTGCCCACCGGATGAGATCGAGCAAATCACCAAGCACCTGATCGACGCGCACGACCTCGACATGATCGTTAAGCTCAACCCGACGCTGCTCGGGCCGGAACGCGTCGCCGAGATTGTTCACGAAGAACTCGGCTACGCCGACGTCAAGCTCGTGCCGAAGGCGTTCGAAGAAGACCTGCAGCTCGAACGGGCGATCTCGTTGATCGGCGAACTCAATACCTACGCCAAGGATCGCGACCACCGGTTTGGCATCAAGCTGACCAACACGCTCGTTGTCGACAACCACAAGCAGTGGATGCCCGACCAGACGATGTACCTGTCGGGCCCGCCGTTGCATGTGCTGGCCACAGCGGTACTCGACATGCTGGCCGATGCGCTGCCGGGTCAACTGATGATCCCCGGGCACGACGGTGACATCATGGTGAGTTTTTCTGCCGGCATCGACAAGGAAAACCTTGCCGACGCCGTGGCGATGGGGGTGCGTCCGGCAAGTGTGTGCTCCGACTTGCTCAAGCCGGGCGGGTATGGGCGTCTCGCTCCGATGCTCAAAGCGCTGACAGGCGCAGTTGTGAAAAGCGGAGCGACGGATCTCGACGGGTTCCGAAGCGTGGCACTTCAGGCCGCACGTGAGGCCGGTCACCGGGACACGGCTGCCGAGCACTTGGTCGATGTGCTGGGTGCCTCGAAGGGCAAATACGAGTTGGCTGGCAACGAAAAACTTCCGCGAGAAGTCGAGCACGACCTCGAGATGTGGGGATGTGTGGCATGCAATTTCTGTGTCACGGTCTGTCCGAACGATGCCTTTTTCAAGCTGCCGACGCCGAAGGCCGATGCCGACCCAGACGGAATTTTTGCCGGGATCGAGGGTCGTCAGCAGTACCTCGTGTTCAGTGAACTCTGCAATGAGTGCGGCAACTGCCTGACGTTCTGCCCCGAGACAGGCGACCCTGCCGAAATCAAGCCGCGTTTGTATCTCGAGTCGGATCGGTTTGAAGCAGCTCAGGGGCCGCGGTTCCTGCTCGGCTCTGACGGTGCAGTTACAGCATCTGCGGGTGGCGGTGCCGACGAGCATCTGCCGACCCTGATTGCGCTCCTCAACGCATCCGAAGGACTGCCGGTTCGACTCGATTAAGCGGCACCGGATCGAGATTTTCATCGCGTCTTTGACGTTTTGTTAATGTCCCCGAAACGCAAGGTCAGTTCACTGGGGGCCGATTGAACACCAAGCAGAACGAGCGCGCCCTCGGCAGCGCTCAAGACGAACCAGAATCGCGCGGACGCTCGGCGGCCTCGCTCCTCGCGCCGTTTGTCGGTCTCGCCGTTCCGGTGGGGGCGGTGGTCGTCGCGCTGTCGCTCGGTGCCGTGATGCTGCTTGCGCTCGGAGCGAACCCGATCACCGGTTACGCGGCGCTGATCGATGGAGCGTTCGGCGGGTGGGACGAACTCGCCGACACGTCAATCAAGGCGATGCCGCTGCTGCTGGTTGGTGTTGGCATCTGTATTGCGTTCCGGGCGGGCGTCATCAACATCGGTGGCGAAGGCCAGATCATCGCCGGGGCCATTGCGTCGACGGTGGTTGCGCTGGTCCTGCCTGACGTGCCGCGCATCTTGCTCGTTCCGCTCGTGCTCGTCGGTGGAGCAATTGGTGGCGGCATCTGGGGCGCGATCCCCGGAGTGCTCAAGGCATACGCCGGGGTGAACGAGATCCTCTCTACGATCATGATGAACCTGGTGGCAGCGCAGTTCTTGAGCTTCCTGCTGCAGGATCTGCTCACCGACAAGGCCTCGGGAGCGATCAAAATCCAGCAGACCGGGCGCCTGACTGAGAACGCCGACCTCCCGCTCTTACCCGGTGATACACGACTGCACCTCGGCGTGATGATCGCAGTTCTGATCGCTGTGCTGGGCCACATCCTGCTCTTCCGTTCGGCGCTGGGCGTCAGGCTCCGTGCAGTCGGTCATAACGCCAGTGCCTCGCGCTATGCGGGGATGCCGGTCAAGAAGAGCATTGTCCAGGCCCTGGCGTTCTCCGGAGCGTGTGCCGGCGTTGCGGGGGCGGTGTTGGTGTTCGGTTCCGAGTCGCATCGCCTCATTGCTGAAGGAGGCGCATCGGGCTTTACGCAGAGCGCTGGCTTTAACGGCATCGTCGCAGCGCTCTTCGGCGGCCTGTCGCCGCTCGCCGTCGTCCCGGCGTCGTTCTTCTTTGGCGGCATGCTCACCGGAGGGATCGCACTCCAGCAGGAATTGCAAGTTCCAGCGGCTCTGATCGTGGCGCTCAACGGCATCGTCGTGTTGTTCGTTGTCAGCAGTCTGAAGCTGCAAACCCGTCTCCGTACGTGGGCCGAAGGGGTGGGCAGCGGGTCCCCCCGAGGAAGCGAATCTCGGCCTTCGGACCCCGCACCTCAACCTGCGCTTTCTGTAGCCGTCTCGGAGGCATCTGATGGGTGACTTCTTCACGGTCTCGGTGCTCGTCGCGACGCTTGCCTCGGGCATCCGTCTCGCCACACCGTTCCTCCTCGCCGGCCTCGGCGAAACAATCGGCCAGCGCAGCGGTGTACTCAACCTGGGCGTTGAAGGCGTCATGTTGCTCGGCGCATTCTCGGCGTACTACATCGCGCTCGAAACGGGCAGCGCTGTCTACGGAATCTTCAGTGCGATCATCGTGGGCCTCCTCATGGGCCTGGCCTACGCGTTCATCACGCTGATCATGCAGGCCCAGCAAGGCATCAGTGGCATTGGCATTTATCTGTTTGGTCTTGGATTTACGGATCTGTTGTTTCAAAAGAACGTCGGTACCCCGAAGCCGATCCGCGGCTTGGGCGAGGTCCATATTCCGTTGCTCAGTGACATCCCGAAGATCGGCGAGATCTTCTTTCAACACAGCGTGCCGGTGTACTTCGCCTTCGCCCTCGTGCCCCTCGTCTGGTTCATGATCAACAAAACGACATTCGGTCTGAACATCCGTGCTGTCGGCGAGACACCGGAGGCCGCTGACACGCTCGGGGTGAGCGTGAATATGACTCGCCTCGCGACCATGTTGATCGGGAGCACCATGGCCTCTCTTGCAGGTGCAGCGCTTGCGCTCGAGGTCGGGATCTTCCAGCAGAACCTCACATCAGGTCAGGGCTTCATTGCGATTGCGCTCGTCTACTTCGGCGCATGGCGCTCGTACGGTGTGATGCTGGGCGCGCTGCTCTTCGGCATCGTGCAGGCCACAGTGCTGCAATTGAAGACGTTGGGAATCGTCGAAGGGGCCAACTCCAGCCTGCTGGCTATGGCACCCGCAGTGCTGACCATCGTCGTGCTCGCAATCGTGAGTCGCCGGGTGTCCGCACCGGGCGCGCTCACCCGACCGTTCGACCGTTCGGCGTGACCAACAGGTCACTCAAGCAGCAGTTTCAGTTTCATTCAAACAACAAGGGGAGCACCATGAAAGCAACATCAACCAGAGTCATCGCCTCAGCGGTGACTGCGCTCGCACTCGTCGCTGCAAGCTGCGGCGGAAGTGACGACGCAGTTGACGCGCCCGCTGATGAAGCGCCGGTCGAAGCTGAGGCAGAAGCACCGGCGGCCGAGCCAGCGGCCGAGCCAATCCAGATCGGCATTGTGGCGCCGAGCGCCGAGAACGACCTGGCATGGACGCAGTCGATGGTCGACTCGGTCAGCCGCGTCGCCGACGGCCGTGCAGTCAAAGTGGCGATTTCCGGTGGCCTGTTCGTCGTCGAGGACGCTGCTGCAGCCATTCGTGGATACGCCGAAGACGGCTTCGACCTCGTAATCGCGCACGGCACTCAGTTCGGTGGTCCGCTCCAAGAAATCGCCGATGATTTCCCCGAGGTGTCCTTTGCACTCGGTACGTCGACCGACTTCTTCGGTAAGGACAACATTTACGCCTACTCGGTCGATGCCGGCGAGGGTGGCTACGTCAACGGTGTGATGGCCGCACAGCTCACACAGTCGAACGTGATCGGCGTCGTGGGCCCCGTGCCAGCAGGTGACGCCAAGCTCTACATCGACGGCTTCGTCGCTGGTGCGGAAGCGCAAGACCCAGACGTCGCGGTGAACGTCAACTACATCGACTCATTCGGCGATGTGCTGCTCGCATCGGAAGCTGCAAAGGCCTTCGTCGAGAGCGGGGCTGACGTGCTGACCGGTACGGCACAGATGGTCGTCGGCGCAACCGGCGTCGCTGCTGAAGAAGGCATCCCGTGGTTCGGCACACAGTCGAACCAGACCGACCTCGGCACCGACATCGTCGTTGCATCGCAGGTGTACCACTGGGAAGTCGTGTTGAACACAATCCTCGACCAGATCGCCGGAGGCAAGCTCGGCGGCGAAGCAGTCGTGATCTCACTCAGTAACGGTGGCCTCGAGATGGAGTTCAACGACGGCTACGCCCTCGATGCTGACATTAAGGCCAGTGGCGTCGCCACGATCGCCGGCCTCTCGGACGGTTCGATCACCGTTCCTGCTGGCGAGTGACCAACACCTGAACACGAACACGAACACGAACACGAACACGAAACCGTGAACACCTGAACACGAACACGAACACGAACACTGTGCACTGAAAATCTGACCTGGGAGCACCCGATGACCACACCGATGTTGCAGATGACTGGAATCACCAAACGATTCCCTGGCGTCGTAGCGAACGACGGTGTTGACCTGACGGTGCTCCCCGGCCAGGTGCACACGCTCCTCGGCGAGAACGGCGCCGGCAAGAGCACCCTGATGAAGATCCTTTACGGGCTGTACACGCCGGACGAGGGAAGGATCGAACTCAACGGATCGTCGGTCACGATCACCTCGCCGACCGATGCAATCCGTCAGGGGATCGGGATGATCCACCAGCACTTCATGTTGGTGCCGACCCTGACCGTCGCTGAGAACGTGGCGCTCGGGCTCGGTGGCAAACGAGGAATGGCCAAGATGGGCCCCGTCAAGAAGCGCCTCGCTGAAGTATCTGAACGGTACGGCCTGCACGTCGACCCAGATGCGCTCATCTGGCAGCTTGCCGTCGGCGAACGCCAGCGGGCCGAGATCCTCAAGGCGCTGTACCGCGATGCCGAACTGCTCGTCCTTGATGAGCCGACGGCGGTCCTGACGCCACCCGAAGTCGATGACCTCTTCGTCACGTTGCGCCAGATGCAAGACGATGGCAAAGGCTTGATCTTCATCTCGCACAAGCTGCACGAGGTCATGGATCTCTCCGACGAAATCACCGTGCTGCGCAACGGCAAAGTGTCTGGCCACACCCGCCCGAGCGAGTCATCGCGCGAGAAGCTCGCCGAGCTGATGGTCGGCAGGCCAGTTGAGCTGACTCGAAACGTGCCGGCGCAAGAAGTTGGCGCAGCGCAGCTCACCGTCGAGGAACTCGATGTCCTCGGTGACCGCGGAATCCTCGCGGTGAAAAATCTCTCGATCCGGGTGCACGCTGGTGAAGTCGTCGGTATCGCTGGCGTGTCCGGCAACGGCCAGCGCGAACTCGCCGAGGCGATCTTTGGTTTGCGGCCAATTGCTCGCGGTGGCGTGAACATCGCCGGCGAGTGGGTGCCGTCGCCGAGCCCGCGCAAGGTGCGCGCCAAGGGCCTCTCGTACGTGCCCGAGGAGCGCATGCGTGACGGCGCGATCGGCGAGTTCACTGTTGCTGAAAACATGATGCTCGTCGACTACAAGACCGCTCCCTATACGAAGTACGGCTTGCTGAATCGATCAGCAATCGAAGAACGCTGCGAAGGCCTCACCGCTGAGTACCGCGTCAAGACGCCGAACATCGATGCGCCAACCAAGAACCTTTCTGGCGGCAATATTCAGAAGGTCGTCATCGCCCGCGAGTTCAGCTGCAATGCCGACGTCCTGGTCGTCGCCCAGCCAACTCGCGGCGTCGACATCGGTGCTGCCGAGTACATCCACGAACGGCTGCTGCAGCAGCGTTCCGACGGTGCAGCGATCTTGCTGATCTCCGAGGACCTCGATGAGGTCATGGAGCTGTCGGACCGGATCATTGTGCTGCTCGAAGGCGAGATCATGGGCGAAGTTACCCGCGCCGATTTCAACGTCAACGACATTGGCTTATTGATGTCCGGTGTGACGGCGACTTCGCCTTTATCGCCGTCCTGACCCCCACACCTCAACCGAAGAGCATCTCTGCTGTGTTGAAGTCTTCTCTTGTATCGATCTCTGTCCAGGCCAGCCCGGTGATATCGACAATGTCGAAGGCAACACCATTGGCGATGAGGCGTTCGTACGCAGCCTCGTAGTACGCCTGCAGGTTGCGATCGTCTTCCATCATCGTTCGAAGTTCACCAAACAGAACTTTGGCCGTGTCGGCATTGATCCGCTCGATGCCGATGGATTCACCGACAGCATCCTTCGGCGCCAAAGTCTTGCTGACCAAAGCGACTCGTGTTCCGTGGGAAAGCGCCACCTTTACCTCCTCTGCATCGAGCTGGATGTTCCGATCGATGCAGAGGTAGTTCCCATCGCTGCTGGACAACAGCCGCTCCAGGATTTCTTGATCGAAGACGACGTCGCCGTCGAATTTCACGAAGCCTGACGTCCCGATGAGGTCAGCGGCGAGCAGGAGCGAGTAGCCGGTGTTCGTTTCGTCGTACCGAGAGTTGATCACGAACTGCACGCTGAGATTGGGAAATGTTTCGTTGACGAACGCTTCGATCTGCTCGTGGAGATAGCCGAGCACGATGACGACCTGGTCGATGTCGTTCGCTTGGATACCCGTCAGCATTCGCTCGAGAATCGTCACGTTGCCGACGGTCAGCAGCGTCTTCGGGCGATTGTCGGTGAGGGGCCGAATCCTCGAGCCCAATCCCGCTGCCAGGATGATCGCCGTGGTGATCGATGTGTCTGGGGTCATTTGGAAAGCTGTACGTGTTGAGCGAGTTCGATGTTGCGACCGCGCTGCCATGTCCGCGAGGCCCCGATGAACACCTGGCTGAGGGCGAAGATCCACAGCATCGGTGTCAGCTGATTGAGGATCAGAGCGAGCGACAGCATGAAGACGAAGACGCCTTCATCGAAGCGCAGAATCTTGCGTTGTTCTCTAACGAACCACGCGACCCCAGTCGAAAGGCTGGAGGCTCGGCCTTCCGGTTCGTCCGCTCGGGCGGCTGAGTCGGCGCGAGCGATCCGTTCGAGATGATTCTTGTCACGTGACATCTCGACGTGGATCTCGACGTACTTCGTGTACCCCCGGAGTGAGTAGAACGAGACACCGGCGAACGCCAGGAACACGGGCAGTACCTGTCCCGACTGGTTGTAAGCGGCGTAAGCGACTCCGCCGAACCACATGGCGACTTGCATCTGATCTGTGGCTCGGTCGTAGTAGCTGCCAGCCGCCGTCGTCGTCTGCCGGTAACGGGCCATTTGACCGTCCATGCAATCCAAGACGTGACTCAGGTGAATCAGGAGTGCGGCGACGACGAAGTTGGCCGTGCCGCCGACAATGACGAAGCCGGTGGCGGCAAGAGCGCTCACGAAAGATGCGGCCGTGATGAGGTTTGGAGTGAGCCATTTGACGTCGACAACGACGTAGTTGAACAGGATGGCGAGCGGGGCAGTCACGAAGGACGACCACCATTCGTCGTCGCTGGTCTTCGTCGACCAGAGACGAGTCATCTTGTCGTTCATGCTGCGCCATCTCGCAGAGCCGATGCGCCGATCGGAACTTCCTCGAACACGTCCGACTCGAACAGGTCGGGCAGGGATAGCTCGGCCTTCTCGGCACGTAACGGCGGGACAATCTGCATCCCCCTGACGGCCCCGCGCAGTGCACGGAGGAACGTCTGAACATCGGGCTTGGAGAGTTCGCCGATACTTCCAACTTGGAAGACGAGACCTTTGAACGGCCCTTTGCCCTCATAGATGATGATCGATTGCTCGCGCAGGTTGTTACGGAGCTCATCGATGTCGAGGCCCTCTGGCATGTTGACGGTGGTAAGCACCGAGCACATTTCGTTGGTTTCCAAAAGGAACGTGAGGCCGAGCTTCGACATGCCTTTCCGAAGCTTGGTTGCTTTTCGAAGGATTTTGGCCCGACGAGCCACGACGGTTTCGCTGAGGATTTCGGCCAACGCCTCATCGAGTGCGTAGAAAAGTGGTACCGCTGGCGTATTCGGCGTTTGGGAGCGTTCGGTAGCGAAGGCGAAAAACTTGTACAAATTGAGGTATGTCGTCTTTGGTGGCAGCTCCGCGATCTTCTTGAACTCGGCCGTCTTGCCGATCACGAACGACAAGCCCGGATAGGAGCCGATGGCCTTCGAACTGGACGCCGAACAGAAAGCAATGTGGTCGCGTTCCATGTCGATGGCCTCCGCCCCGGCGCTGCTCACGCAGTCGACTAAAAGGGTTGCGCCGTGGGCCTGGGCAAGCTTGCCGATTTCGGCCAGCGAATTCAGCATTCCCGAACTGGTCTCGTGGTGCACCACGGCAATGACGTCGATCGTGTGCTCGTGGAGATATTGGTCGATGACCACAGAATCGAGTTGCTCTCCCCAAGGAAACCGAAGGATGAACGTGTGGCGGTTGTAAATCGTGGACGTCTCGTGCAGCCGCTCGCCGAACTCTCCGTTCGACAGGATCAGAATCTTCTGGTCTCCGACGACAGATGAAAGCATCGCCTCGTTGGCGGCACTTCCTGATCCGGTGATGACTACCGCCTGGTATTTCTTTGGGTTTCTGATCTCGAAGAGCTCCAGGAGCTGGCGTTCGATTCGTTGGAATAGCCGTTCGAAGTCAACTTCTCGATGGCAGATGTCTTTTCGAGCGATTGCCCGTCGGACGTTGGGGGACACATTGATTGGTCCAGGTGTGAAAAGAAGATACTTACCCATGCAGCGGGTGTCCTGACGAACGGAGGAATGGCTGACGGGCCGCTTCTGGAAATTTCAAAGCAACGATGAGCCCACACAAGATTTGTGTGAAAGCCCCGAGGTATCGGGGGCCTTGTCTGACTCATTGAGGCAGACACGTCCCTCCACGGACATCTGCCGCGTTTCGGCGTTAGCACTCTCAGGATGAGAGTGCTAATAACTTATGCTGAGCCGCTGAGTTTACCTCGTCAGATTTCTGCCAAAAGATGATGAACTGATCGGTCGGGAAATTGCTTTGTCGTCAACAGCTGGGGTCATGGCGCAGATTGGCACTCTGCGAGACTTCGGCAATGGCTGATCATCTGGTTCCGACCATTGACATTTCGGCGCCGACCGACTCAATGTTGAGCGAACTTGATCAGGCGTGTATCGATTACGGCTTCTTTTTGCTGAGTGGGCATGGTCTGGACGAGTTGATTGAACGAACGTGGGCAGTCACCGAGCAATTCTTTGCAGGTCATCGTGCAAGCAAGTTGGCGGTGATACGCGACGCCGACACGCTCCACGACACTCTTGGTGAGTTCTACGATTCCTGTAGCGATCTCGCCGTGCGAGCCAACGAACTGGGCACCGTGCCCTGGGATTCGCGACGGCTAGCGAGATTGACTCGACCGCCAGCCTCGGCAGTCGCTTGTCGAGTTCTGTGCGGCTGAACCACTATCCGGTCGGTGATCCGGTGCCGGAAGGAGAACGAGCCGGGCTCCACGACCTTGGCGAAACGGCGCTCGGCCATCACACCGACCCGGGTATCCTGACCCTGTTGCTCCAGGACATGACCGGCGGGCTGCAGGCGCAAGCCGTCGATGGGAGCTGGGTCGACATCGAACCCACGCCGGGCACGATTGTCGTCAACCTCGCCGATGCCATGCAAGTGCTGACCAACGATCGCTACAGGGCGGCCGTACATCGAGTGATCCCGATGACGGCGAGCGAGAGGTACAGCATTCCGTATTTCTTCAATCCGCCACGGGAAGCTTTCGTTGAGCCAACCCCGGGGCTTGCTGGAGATGCAAAGTATGCAGGATTCCGGTGGCGAGATTACCTGCGTGCTCGAACCGATGACAATTTCGCTGACGCAGGTGCTGAAGACGCGCAGATCACCGACTATTTACTGACGCCCTCACACTGCGCTGGCTGAGGGATCGCGGTGACTAGGACACGCTGAACGACGGCTGAGTCGAACATGTCCGAATATCCGGGTCGGAGGTAACCGGCAAGGCGCCAAATCGTCGAATCCATTCGTCGACATCACCGGATCGCAGCTGTGAGAGAACGGCCTCGAGCTCAGCCAACGCTATGTCGCGAGCGCTGGCTCTGAATGCGGTCGTGCCGAGCATGCCGACAAGATCGAAGGCGCCGGGATTGTCGGCACTTCGATGGATCCAAGCTGGCTCGCCTCGGAAGGTCTCTGGTACGTATTGCCGGTGTCCGTACGCCGCTGCAGCGATCGAGCCGTTCGGAAACTGCGCAAGAGTCACGACGGTGTCGACGCCGCCGACTGCAACAGGGAGACCGAATGTGAATTCATTGACGCTTGGACCTAGGGAAATCAGGTCCCATCCGTCAGGCAGCGTGACGTCGATGGCCCCAGCTGTAACCGATATCGACTGCAAGAGCTGCGTGATTTCCAATCGGAAGGGCAAGAACCCTGGACCTTCTGCGACCGTGAGTGAACCGCATGAGATGTTGGCCGCGTAGGCCCCGGTCTCGTCGGGGTTTGACACGGTGAAACCGTCGAGCTCGGCTGGCGACAGCGTGGGAGTTGTCGAAGTGGCTTCGTCGGTGGTTGGCGGCTCAGGTGCAGGTGTTCGGAGACCATCTGCTTCACGCAATCCGATCGTGGTCAAGTCGGAGGCTCGGACCATAAGGGTCGAACCGCCAAGTTGCATGGGGGTGACCGTCAATTGATCGAGCCGGGTGCGTTCGGGCGGGAGGAGGAGTGGCGATTCCGCCGACCCGGGGATCGGTGGCGTGGCCATTTCAGGAACGGTGGTCAAGCGCGGCGGCTCGACGAGAATGATTCGCTCAGGCTCGGTGGTGACCGTGGCTGTTCGCTCTGGGCCCGTGTCGGGTGTTGCCTGGTTGAGTGAGGTGCCTGTGTCGCGCGATGCCGAGAAGGCGAGACCTCCGATTGCTACGGCGCCGAGCATGCCGAGTGCGCCGAGGCGGAGAGCATTCGAGCGGCGGGTGTTTGGCGATCGGACCTCCATTGGCTGGTGAGTGGTCTGGGCACGCATCGTGACGTCGAAGAGCAGTTCGCGTATATGTCGCTTTTCGTCGGAGCGCATCAGGCCCACGTTGGGCCGCGCAGCTTCAACAACTTGGATGGGGTTCACGACGGGCCCCCCGTTTCGTCGTCGATCGGTTCGGACGGTTGCTTGATGACGACGTCGGTTTCGTCGCTCGTGTCGGTGTCGCCGACACGCCGACGGAGTTCTTTACGCACAGCGCTCAGCCGCGATCGGACGTTGCCCTGTTGTATCCCCGTGGCGGCTGCAGCAAGCGCTGAGGAGCAGCCTTCCCAGGCGACGAGAAACAGCAGGTCACGGTCTTCGGGTTCGAGTTCGGCAACTGCGGCCATGACCTTTGCAGTGCTGACAACGGCAGCGTCTTCGGCATCTGTTGAGAGGAGTGGGTCGGTGACGCGTGGCATCGACCCTGACGCGGTGGAGCCTTCGGCTGTCCAGTGCAACAGCCGGCCACGTTCGGCTTCGCTGTGACGGCGCAGGAAGGCGGTCGTGATTGCCAGCAGCCAACCGAGGTCGCTGCTGGCCTTCTCCGGACGCTGCGCATGCTGCCCGAGGGCGTGCTCGAATACCTCTTCGACAACGACGACGGCAGTATCCTGGCCGACGCGCCGCGCCGCGTAGGAATACACAGCGTCGACATGCTTGTCGTAGAGGCGTGCCGCCGTTGGGCCGTTCAAACTCACGGCCACATCATGCCAACGGTGCGTCCCGATCGGGTGCCACTCGAGCGTCAGGGAATAACGAGGTTGCGCGGCAAACGGCCCGCGACTACGTCGGAGACGTTGCTGGAAGCGGTGGCTGCCATCGCCCCGCGGGTTTCGACGGTCGCTGATCCGAGGTGCGGAACGAGGACGGCGTTGTCGCATTCGAGCAAGCCCGGATGCACGGTGGGTTCGTTCTCGAACACATCGAGGCCGGCGCCAGCAATGGCCCCACTCTGCAACGCTGCGACGAGCGCGGCTTCGTCAACAATTGGCCCGCGTGCGGTGTTGATCAGGAATGCAGTCGGCTGCATCTGCGCCAGCGTTGTGGCGTTCATCAAATGGTGCGTCGCATCGGAGTACGGGCAGTTGAGCGAAACAACATCGCTCTGGGCGAGCAGCGCGTCGAAGCTAACAAGGGTCGCGTCGAGTTCGGATTCGATCGCAGCGTCGACGTTCTTGCGGTTGTTGTAGATGATCCGCATCCCGAACGATCGGGCGCGACGGGCCAGGGCGACGCCGATGCCACCCATTCCGACGATGCCGAGCGTGCGCCCCTGGAGGCCAGTGCCCAGCATCATGAACATGCCCCACTGCCATGGTTCCTGAGAACGGATCAGTCGTTCGCCTTCGCCGAGGCGGCGGGTGATCATGAGCAGGAGGCCCATTGCGAGGTCGGCGGTGGCGTCGGTGAGGACACCGGGCGTGTTCGACACCACGACTCCACGGGCGGCACATGCTGCGACGTCGATGTTGTTGTAGCCGACTGCGACGTTGGCGACCATTTTCAGGTGCGGTGCAGCCTCGAGGAACGCAGGGTCGACGCGGTCGGTGAGCAGGGTGACCGCGATGTCGGCGGTGGCGAGTTGCTCGTTGCGAATGTCGGTGGGAATCACCGCGTCCTCGGCCCAGGCCCAGACGTCTGCGCCTTCGATGGCGCGCAGGATCTCGAGGCCAGCCTCGGGGATGCGGCCGGTGACGACAATGCGGAGCGTGCTGATCGGGCCACTCATGTATTGATCCATGCTGCGAGTTTGTCGAGGCCCTCGGTGATGTCTTCGACCGAAATGCCGGAGTAGGCGAGGCGGATGTACTCCTGCGTCTCACCGGGCTGGGGTCGACCGAAATGTCGGCGCGTGCAGAACGACACGCCGGTGTTCTGCAATGCAGCGGTAGCGAAGTCGCCGACGTCGGTGAAGCCCATCTTCTCTATTGCAACAGTGGCATTGGGGTACAGATAGAAGGTCGACTCGGGTGTGGCGCACGTGATCCCCTCAATTTCAGCGAGGCCCGTTGCGGTGGCGTCGCGGCGGCGTTGCAGCTCGGCGAGCAACGGTGCGGCGCCCTCAGGGTTCGCGATGGCTTCGACACCTGCAGCTTGCACGAAGTGTGTGGTGCAGCTCTCGTCGTTGGTGTTGAGCTTGGCGATGATCTGGGCTACCTCGATCGGCGCAGCTGCACAGCCGAGCCTCCAGCCGGTCATTGCGAACTTCTTGGAGAAGGTGTACAGGATGACGGTGCGCTCGGCCATGCCGGGCAGCGATGCAATTGAGGTGGACGCACCCGAGTACCGCATCTCGAAGTACGCCTCGTCGGACAGCACCCACAGATCATGTTCGATTGCGATGTCGGCGATTGCCTGCATCTCCTCGAGGCTGCTTTCGCAGCCGAGCGGGTTCTGCAGGTTGTTGTAGATAATTGCCGTGGCGCCGGACGCTGCATGCTGGCGGAGCTGGTCGAGGTCGATCCCGAAGCCCGCCGGGGTCTCGTGGTATCGGTACGGCATCGGCTTGCCGCCGAAGTACTCGACCTGACTCTCGTAGATCGGGTAGCCGGGGTTCGGGTAGAGCACGCCGTCGCCTGGGTTCATCAGCGTCTGGATGAACTTGGTGATAACTGGTTTGCCCCCCGGCTGCACAACGATGTTGTCTGGTGTGAGTGACATCCCTCGGTCGTTGCCGATGTTCGCGGCGAGCGCTTCGCGGAGCGGCGCGATGCCGGCAGCTGGGCAATAGCCGGTCTGACCGTTAGCGATTGCAGCGTTCATCGCGGCAACGATGTTGCCGGGGGTGGGGAGATTGATGTCGCCAAGGTGGAATGGGTAGATCCGATTTCCCCTTGCGCCCCAGGCAGCCGCTGCTTGGGAGACAGCGAACGCTGTTTCTGTCCCGAGTTGATCGAGTCGTCTTGCCAGCGCCATGTCGGTGTATCTCGCTTCTGTGCATGCGCGCCGTTCAAAGCGGGCCCCTGTTGTATCGGCCGACATTAACAGAATGTCAAAGAGCCTGTTCCACAATCTGGAACTGTTCCACAATGCGGAACAACAGGCGAGCTTGGGTTGAGGGTCGAAAGACTGCGGTCTTTCGACCCGGCGTCGGCGATACTGGAGTTATGAAGCGATCTCCGCTGCGCTACGTGTCGATTCACGGCCATTCCGTCGGGTACCGGCGGATGGGCCCGACGCAGCCGACGGACAGCACGCAGACGATCTTGTTGATCCATGGGCTTGCTGGGAGTTCCAAAACCTGGGACGCCGTGATGCCCGTGCTCGCCGAGCAGTTCGACGTGATCGCCCCCGACTTGCTCGGGCATGGCGAATCGTCCAAGCCGACGGGCGACTACTCCCTCGGGGCCTTCGCGAGCGGTCTCCGCGACTTTCTCGCCGTTCTCGATGTTCCGAGCGTCACGATCGTCGGCCATTCATTCGGTGGGGGCGTGGCGATGCAGCTCGCTTACCAACATCCGCACGTGCTTGACCGGCTGGTGCTCGTCGGCAGTGGAGGCCTCGGCCGCGAAGTCAGCTGGCTGCTCAGGCTGCTGTCGTTGCCAGGCTTTGAATATGTGATGCCGTTGGGGTTCCCGAAGCCGGTGGTCGAGCTCGGGACAAGCGTTGGTCAATTTGCTGGCCGCCGGGGGTTCCGAAGCAAACGCCTCGGCGAGATGTGGCGCGCCTACTCGTCGCTCGCTGGCGCCCCGAATCGCAGCGCGTTTGTTCGCACGATGCGTGGTGTGATTGAACCAGGCGGGCAAACGGTGAATGCCACCGATCGGCTGTATTTGGCAGCACGGGTTCCGACGCTCATCGTGTGGGGCGAGCGTGACGGCATTATTCCGGTCGAGCACGCTCGCGCAGCGCATATCGAGATCGAGCGCAGTCGACTTGAGATCATGGAGGGGCTCGGTCACTTTCCACATGTCGAAGACCCAGAGCGGTTCGCCGAGGTGCTCATCGACTTCCTGCTGACCACCGTTGCAGGTCCAATTGGGCCCGAACCGCTGCGCGACGTGATCCTCGGCAACATCAGCTGAGTCAGCGCTCTCGGCGCACCACGATTGACGCCTGAGCGTGGGCCTCAACGTGCAGCAGGATGTCGACGTCGTCTCGATCGAAGGCGTTGGTCAGATCGCCGGCTGGAGCGTGAAACGCTCCGGGTTCACCCTGCAGGCCGACCTCTGACAGCACCGTCAAGATGAGGACACCGCCGACTCGGAGGCGGCTCATGAACTGGTCGTAGAGGGCAGGAGAGCGATACCGCTGGCACACGATCACCGCGAGATCGGTGAGTGCCTCCGGCAACCCCTCGTCGGTGTCCCAGACCTGAGCGCGCAGCTGGCGGCCCTGCGACTGGGCGGCGACAGTGAGCCGATCGATCGCGATTGGTGACACGTCGAGTGCGGTGACGGCGAGCCCGCGCTCGGCCAACCAGAGGGCCTGTGCGCCGAGCCCGCACGCAACGTCGAGCGCCAGGCCGGCCGTCGGAATGAGGTCGAGTAACTCCGGGTGTGCGCTGACGACGTCGGGTGGCGTGGCTCCGACGGAATTGGGCACCGTCGCCCAGCGTTCGTCCCAGCGCATCCGGTCGGTTTCCATTCGATCAGCTTTCCACAGAGGGTGACGAGCCTTCTGTTCCGAACCAGCGGCAACTACGTACTGTGACGTCGGCAGAGATCCTCGGCCTGCCGGGGGAACCGTGGGATCATTTCCACTGTGACTGACATCGATGCCGCCGATACGAAGACCGACAACGCCTGGTTGTCCGAAGACGAGCTCGGACTCGTTCGATCGCGGATGCCAATTGTCTACGTCGATGCTGTGCCGGTGCGCGTTGACGGGATGGGTAACGTCGAAGAAGTTGGCATGTTGCTCCGGCAGGGCGCCGGTGGATCGATCAGCCGGATGGTCGTTAGCGGTCGAGTCCTCTATGGCGAGCGGGTTCGCGAAGCACTGATGCGGCACTGTGAGAAAGACCTCGGCCCCATGGCGCTTCCCAGGGTGCCGGCCAACCCGACGCCATTCACCGTGGCCGAGTACTTCCCCGACCCTGCCGTGTCGGGCTTCCACGACCCACGGCACCATGCTGTCAGCCTTGCCTACGTCGTCCCGGTCGATGGCGAGTGCGAACCCACCCAAGAGGCGCTCGACCTCCATTGGTTCACCCCCGAAGAGGCCGTGAGCAACGATGTCGTGCTCGAGATGACCAGCGGCCACGACCGCCTGATCCGCCTGGCGCTCGCTCACGTTGGCAAACTGCCGTAGGGCAGCCGTTCCAACCCCTACAAGAAGTACGAAATCAGTCACTCCACCGATTCGGTGAGCGGCGTAAAGTGAGCACTCAAATGCAAAACGGAGATGCCACTCATCGGGCTGCCAGTGCGCTCAGAACAGCGCTCGTTGGCAAGCCCATGGTGCGATTCGATGCACCACGTCTCGTCGGCCCAACGCCCCAGGCCGGTCGAGTGCTCGAACGGATCGAAAGCCACCGCAAACACGTCGAAATGGTGTGGGACGACAACCTCGTGTTGCACACGCATTTTCGGATGACCGGATCGTGGCACGTGTATCGCCGAGGCGAGCAGTGGCGCGAGCCGTACCATCAGATGGCTGCGTCGATTGAAGTCGATGACTGGGTTGCCGTATGTTTCAACGCTCCGACTGTCGAGACGTATCGCCTCCCCGACAAGCGGCGCCACCCCGGCATGGGGCGCCTTGGGCCAAATCTCTGCAAGCCTGAAACCGACCTCGATAGAGTTGTTAACCTCCTCTTATCGTATTCAGACGGTGCTGCTCGAATTGGTGAAGTGCTGCTTGATCAGCGTGTCATGAGTGGCGTAGGCAACGTCCTCCGGTGCGAAGTGCTGTGGGCGCAAGAGCTCAGTCCGTTCGCTCGGGTTGACGCACTGTCCGAGCATGATGCGGTCGGCATCGTCAACACCACTGCCACCATGCTTCGGACCAACCTGCAGGGCACCAAGCGGGCATCGGTGCCCGACGCCCAATCTTCGGCTCCCGGAATTCGTGGAATGCGTGATGGCGTGGCTGTCTACGGGCGCAATGGGCAGCGTTGCCAGCGCTGCGGCGACACCATCGGTAGCCAGCCACTCGGTCAATACGACCGGATTTTATACTGGTGCCAAGGCTGCCAGAACCATCTCAGTCCGCAACAGGCCGTCCGGTCGGACGAGGCGCCGATGGACCCGCATCCTGCAGCCCAGGCCTATCTCGCATCGCTCCCCTGGAACCGCTGAGCACGGCCAGACCGAATCCTGCGTTGCCAGAACTCTTGATTGAGCAAGCTCGACTTTGTTTCCCGCGCTTGACCTTTGAGCGATCTCATCCTGGTTGAGGAAAATCAGTTGAAGAATCGGACACGTTGCAGCGTCCCCGGCCGATCTGAGTTGGGTGGTGCTGCTTGCCCTGAGCTGGCTCGTTGTGTGGAGTGTCGGGGTTTTGTCGCCGGTGGGCGACGCAACGTTGGCACCAGGTGACACCCGCAGCGACCACCCAAACAATGACCCGAAAATCAGGCGCGACCGAGGATTTTGGTGACGTCGATTTCAAGGACGGCCCGGTCGTCGCGGTCTTTGGGTTGCTGATAGCGGGCTGCGTAGCCGTCGATGCCGGGTTGCACGTCGTCGGTGACCAGGCGAACCGGGCCCTCAAGGGTCAGCCAGCGGCCTCCATCGACCTGACACACAGCGGCATGCTGGCCTTGCGATTCCATTCGCCC
>JBLIMF010000009.1:0-35831 GCA_047638615.1 Gammaproteobacteria bacterium | reverse complement strand
CCTATCTGTCGCCGCTGACTGTCAAGACACACCTCAATCGGGCGATGATGAAACTCGACGTTCGGGATCGAGCCCAACTGGTGGTCCTCGCCTACCAGACCGGGCTCGTGCGCCCCGGTGACGCTGTTGCCACGGTCGAGTAGCCCCGACTGACGATGAGCGAATGGTCGTGTCGGCCAAGTCAGCCGCGAGTGCCGACGACCAGGGTGGTCATCTCGTCGATCAAGGGTGCGCTGCTGACCGTGTCGAAGCCCGCAGCGTTCAACATCGCTGCAACGGCATCTGCGGAGCGCGACCGATGTTCTGGCACGAAGACCGCATGCTGCAGCGACCACGCAGACGCCCATCGACCGCTCCCCGCCATGAAGTCGTGAATCGCAATCCATCGAACGCCTCGGTCAGCGAGGGCTGCGAGCAGCGGTTCCTGTGCTGAGCCGGGGATCGATGAGAACAAGTAGCTCAGGACGCCGCCGTCGTATGCCTGTTCCGGCCAGGTCGCGGGATCGAGCGCATTGCCTGCGAGAAACTTCACACGGTCGCTGCCCGCTGGTGCGCTGGAAACAACGGTGCCGAAGTCGACAACGTCCACATCGACGTTGTGGCGCTTCGCTACCGCCTGGGCAATTGCACCCCAGCCGCCTCCGAGGTCGAGGACGCGGCCTGTCGGATCTGGAAGGGCTCGGGCAAGCGCCTTGGCAGGGCCGAGCGAGCCGGCATGTTGCGATGACTGGTAGGCGCGGGCCTCGTCCGGGTCGGCAAACCACCCCTGGTAGCCGCGGCGCGATGCTGGGTTGGCGAGGACTGAGGCGAGCACGTTCTCGCCGGTGTGGCCGAGGGTGAGCCGCGGCGTCATTTGCTGCATGACCTGGCCGCCGAGGTAGTCGGCGTAGGAATTGTCACCTGAGAGCAAGGTGGCCATGTCGTCGGTCTGGGTCCAGACTCCTTCGTCGTTGAACACAAGCCCAGCGTCGGCGAGCGTCAGCATCCAGGTGTCGACGAGATCGGAGTCGGGGGATATCGCACTGAGGTCCTGGCTACGGGCTGGCAGGCGGTCGAAGACGCGAAGTTCAGCTGCGGTGAGGAGTGCCCACGACGAGATATAGCTGAACGCCGTTGCGTTGATGGTGCGGGCTGCCTTGCTCATGCTCATCGTTCGAGTCTGACAGAGCTCGCTGGTCTCGGAGACGTGGAAGACGTGGAAGGCGTCTTGGCTGAGATCTCACCTGACTCAGAGTCAGCGAATGGTCGGGCTCTCCAAGTCGGTTGCCTCTGGGTTTGCTCCGGGATTGCAGAGGTGCGCGGCGATCTTTGCCAGCCCGGTCGAGATGTTCGCGGTTTCGGTTGCAGTGAGATAATCGAAGATCATCCGCTGCACATCTTCGGCGTGAGACGGCGCAAGTGATTCGAGCAGCTGGCGCCCGGATGCGGTGAGTGTCGCGTTCTTGCCACGGCCGTCAGCCGAGTCGGCAGCCACCGCAACGATGTTGCGGTCGACCAGGGTCCGAAGTCGATGGGTGAGGCGGCTCTGGGAGACGTTCGCAGCGTCAGCGAGGTCGGAGAGCCGCATCGTGTCGTCAGCAGACTCCGATAACCCAACGAGAATTGAGTAGTGCACAGCGAGCAGGCCATGGGCCTTGAACGTGTGCTCAAGCCGGGGGAGCCCGCGGTTGACGAGTGCCAACAGCGCCCGCCAAGCCTCTTGTTGCGTGTCGTCGAGCCAACGGGGTTCCGTCATGAAATTCACTGTAGTGGTTGACGCGACAAGTTTCCGCCGTTATGTTCACCTGTCGAGGAACTAGTTGATAAGTCAAGTAATTAGTGGCCATCTCCTCGTTCTCGAAATCCGCACAACTCTCCAGGAGATCTCATGACCACCACCCAACTCCCCGCCGGCACCTGGCAACTCGATACTGGCGCGACAACCGTCAACGTGTCGGTCAAAATGCTTGGGGTCTTCACGGTCCCCGCCACCCTCGCAGTCACCTCTGGGACAATCGAGATTGATGCGAACCACGAAGTGACCGGAGTCGACATCACCGTCGACGCGGCGTCGTACTCGAGCAAGATCGCCAAGCGCAACAAGCATGTCTTGAGCAGCGACTTCCTCGACACCGACAACCATGCAACGATCAGCTTTCGAGCCGAGCACGTCTCGTTCGATGACGCCACCTCTACCTCCGCTGGCGTCGTCACGGTCAAGGGTCAGTCCTCGCCGGTCGACGTGGCAATCGCTGGCGTCGACGTCACCGGTGACACGGGGTCCTTCACCGCAACTTCCACCGTTGACCGCAAGGCGATCGGCGTCGGCAAGTTTCCGACCTTCGTTGTCGGCCAGGACCTACAGCTTGAGGTTGCAGCTATCGCACGGAGAATTTCGTAAGTTCGCGCAGACCGATGACCCGCCGAATCCAAAGCCCCAACCAACAAAGAACAAAACATGTCTGATGAACAGAAGATCACCGTGGCCGCAGGCGGCCCGTACCTGCTCAGTGGCGGCGTGCCGGTCACATCAAAGACGCCGATCATGTCTGAACATGGTGAGCCGCTCACCTGGAAGACCGACCGGCCCGAGAACGTCAAGGCGAAGGTCGCGCTGTGCCGTTGTGGTGCGTCGTCGAATAAGCCCTTCTGCGATGGCACCCACGCCTCGATCGAATGGGACGGCTCGGAGAACTCCCCGGTCGGAACGTACGGCGAGCGAGCCAAGAGCTACGGCGGCGATGGCATCGAAGTCTTCGACGATCGGCCGACGTGTGTCCATGCCGGGTTCTGCGGCAACCAGGTCACCAACGTCTGGAAGATGGCAGCCAAAACGGACGACAGTCAGATTCGGGCCCAGGCAATGGCGATGATCGAGCGTTGCCCGTCGGGTGCGCTCACCTATGCCGTCGACGGAGAGACGATCGAACCCGACCTCCCAGTCGAGGTTGCCGTGATCCCGGATGGTCCGTTGTGGGCCAGTGGCGGTATCGAAGTCATCCAGTCGGATGGCACCCAGCTTGAGATCCGGAACCGCGTCACGCTCTGCCGCTGCGGCCAGTCGGCGTCGAAGCCACTTTGCGATGGTTCACACAAGGCCGCTGGCTTCACCGGCTGACGAGGCAACCTCAATCCGATCACCAGAGGATGTGCTACCTGAGGTCAGGCACTTGCTGGGGAGCGGGAGCCCAGGTGGCCCGCGGAGGCCAAAGGAGCGTTTCCACATGATGCGGTCCTTGTCCCCCTTGTCCACCTTGTCCACCTTGTAGTCGCCGAGGCGCTTGAGGACTGCGGGCATTGCGATCCGAATTTCCAGACGCGCGAGGGGTGCACCGAGGCAGTGGTGGGTGCCGAACCCGAACGACAGCGGTTTCGGGTCGGGCCGATCGAAACGAAGCAGTTCCTCGACGGAGTTGGCAGTGAGCGCCGGCTTGCAGCGGAGTAGCGCGCGCTGCTCGGGAAAGGCGGCGAAAGCAACGAGCGCGTTGCCGAGCAGGCCGGTGACAGTCTCATGGCCAGCGAAGAGGAGAAACACGATCTTGGCAACGACCTCGTCCGCGTCGAGAACCGGCCCGTCGTTCTCGGATGCCAGCGCCGAGATGATGTCGTCACCCGGAAACTGCCGACGACCCGGGACGCCTCTTGGAGCCATCCCCGTCGGTCTGGCAGTAGGCCGAGGATTTCGGCGATCAGCTCGATTGGCAACCGCATGGTGAATGCGTCGACGATGTCGACTTCGCCAGACTCCGGAAGCTCGGAGAGCAACTCGTCGACCACCTTCCGGACCAGCGGGTGGACCTCTTCGGCGAACGGGTTTCCCCACTTGGTGAAGCCGAAGAGGGCCTGGAAACCCGCGGCCGTTTTCCGATGGCGGCGATACCGAGATCGCCAGATGCTCAATTCCCATTGCTCGTCTCGACCGTCGTCATGCCGTTCAGACTGTCCGATCAGCGCTGCTCGTTCACCACGAACGCAAAGATTTGCTTAGGTCGGTGTGTTCCACCGGTCCTGGAGCGTGGAGAACACGCCCTGGTCCCATGAGAACTCGACCATGTTGCCGTCGGGGTCTGAGAGCATGGTGATGAAGCCAATCGGCTGCGGCATCATCGTGGGCGGCATGGCGAGGCAGTCGGCAAGCTTGGCCCGCTCGGCCATTGCTTCCACGTCCTCTTTCGTCGGGAGCTCCATCCCGAAGTGAGCGAACGGTGCAAGCGTCGCGATCGGTGCGTTCGCAAACGGGTCCTTGTCGGGGAAGAATTGGGCGAGGACGAGAATGAACGGATTGTTTGTCGCGCCAGGCATGCCAAGCCATGCGCCGTAACCCATCTCGTCTTCCCTGCGATCGATCAGCTCGAGGGGGGTGTACGTCAAGTACCACTCGATCGTGGCGTCCATGTTGCTGACGCGGAGCGCAATGTGGGTCCATCGGGGTTCTGTTGGGTGGGTGTTGTGGGTTGATTCGTTCACAGCGCTCTCGTTCGGTGTGGGACCAGCATGGTCGCGGAGAAAACCGACCATATCAGTTGGTCAGTTGGTCAGACCAGAGTAATGAGGCGATGGTCAGGGTGGTATGTTGGTCGGACCAACTGCCCAATGTCTCTATAATCGTTACTATGCCGCAAGAAGGCCGTATCTATGACTGACACCTCACCCTTTGCCCCCATCTCCCGTGAGACCGTGAGTTCGCAGATTCGTAACCAGCTTCTCGAACGGATCTCGAACGGCGAATTGGCCCCAGGTGCTCAGATGCCTTCCGAGCGGGAGTTGTCGGAGAAGTTCGAAGTCGCGCGGACGTCGGTTCGAGAGGCAATGCAGGGTCTCGTGTCGATGCGTGTCGTGGCACGGCGTGGGAACCGCTCGTATGTGGCTGAACACCTCCCTGACGTCGTCGTCGACCCCCACGATCAGAGCAAATCATTCGTGGCCGAGTTGTTCGAAACGCGACGGCTCCTCGAAGTGCCGTTGTTCGAAATGGCAGCCGAACGCGCCACTGACGCTGAGCGCGAGCGGGTGGCTGCGGTCGCCGCGCGTTTTGATGCATCGCTCGACATCGTGGAATTCCGTCGCCTCGATCGCGAGTTCCACACCACGCTCGCTGCAGCATGTGGGAACCCGCTGCTGATCGAGTTGCACGGCAAGGTTCTCGACCAGCTTTTCCGTTCGATGGAGTTCTTCACGTTGCTGTCGGCTGAGAGCAATCAGCCGGAGGTGGCCCAGATCATTGCCGACTCGTGCGTTGCGCACCGTCGAATTGCTGATGCTTTTTGCACGGGCGATGCCCTTGCGGTCCGCGTCGCGAGCGAATCACACCTCGACTCCGTCGAACAGTCGATGGTCGACGACCTGCACTGACCTGACGCCAGTAACGAGCGCCACGTCGCCCCAATGACGTAGGCTCGGCCTTGGTGGTCAGTTGGTCTGACCAGTGAGATGTCTGACACGTCTGCGTCTGACTCGTCTGACGCAGACGAAGGAGCAACGGCTGCATGACTTTATTTGTACACAACGACGCACTTCGTACCGCGTGGTACCCGGTTGCGGAGGTGTCCGACATCGCTGAGCGTCCGTACGCCGTCCGGCTGCTGGCAGAGGACCTCGTGGTGTGGCGTGGTGCCGACGGTGCACTCGTCGTCGCTCCTGACCGCTGCCCGCATCGCGAAGCGCCGCTCTCGATCGGCACCGTGACAAACGGCGAGCTGGCTTGCGCCTATCACGGCTGGACCTTTGGCTCAGCCGGGACGTGCGTCGCGATTCCTTCATCTGGTCCGAATGCAGCCATTCCCCGTACTGCGCACCTCCCATGTATGCAGGTCCGTGAGCAGTACGGCTTGGTGTGGGTGTGCCCTGGTGAGCCAGCAATGGATATCCCGCAAGTGGTGCAAGACAACGACCCTGCGTTCCGTCGCCTGAATACCGAAGTCGAAGCCTGGGCAACATCGTCGCCCCGTCTTGTCGACAACTTTATGGACTTCAGCCACTTTCCCTGGGTCCACACGGGGACGTTCGGCGCAGGCCAGGATCCGCGTGTTCCGAAACTCGATATTGGGCCGCTGGACGACGACTTCTTCGGCTACGCGTACGAAGTCGACGCTGCGAACCCTGACGAGGCAGTAGCCGTCAGCGGGAGCGACGACGATGTTGTGCATCGCTCGATGAGTACAGGATTCGCACTCCCGTTCACGGTGCGCAGCACCATCCGCTACGACGACGGGCTCGAACACATCCTGTTGCTCTGTAGTACACCGGTCGACGATCTCAACTCGCTGTTCACGTTCGTCGTCTGGCGTAATGATGATCACTCGACCGACCCCGAAGAGATCCTCAAGTTCGATCGCGCAATCGGAGCCGAAGATCGAGCGATGCTCGAGCGTGTCCCCGGTACGTTGCCCTTGCAGCGAACGGGTTTGGTCAATGTGCAGTCAGACAAGCCGTCAGTCGAATGGCGCCGCCAGTTCGCTGCGCTCCTCGACATCAAGTAAGCGCTCAGCGCTCGGCAGCATTGAATAATTCGGTGCGGGGTCGAGTTGTTCGCTATGGTCTGACCATCAGTCCACCATCGACCAAGGAGCGACGATGAGCATCACCGGTATGAATCATGCAGTCCTGTACGTCCGTGATTCCGCGCGACATCGTGCGTTTTATGAAGAGGTCCTCGACTTCGTCACGGTGATCGAGACCCCGGGCCAGTTCGCGTTCATGCGGGCGCCCCGGTCCAACAACCACCACGACATCGCATTCTTCACCATTGGTGCTGGCGCTGGCCCGTCGGCGGCGGGGAGCGAAACAGTCGGCATGTACCACCTGGCGTGGGAAGTCGAGACGCTCGGTGACCTGTTCGAGATGCAACAGCGTCTGGATGCAGCCGGAGTAATCAAAGGATCGTCGGACCACGGTCCGAACAAGAGCTTGTACTGCAAGGATCCTGACGGTCTCGAATTCGAAGTGATGTGGCTCGTTCCGGCTGATCGATGGGGAGACGAAGAGCACGAGGCGATCGTCCGGCCACTTGATCTTGCGGCCGAAGCCAAGCGCTTCCCGGACATGATGGCGGTGTCGTCATGAACTTGGCGAACCAGTACTGCCACTTCTTCGAGGACGACGAATTCATCGAGACGGACCGCCCCGGCTTCCGACGCCGCGTGCTTACCGGCGACAACCTGCAACTCTGTTTCTGGCGAATCGCCGGCGGCGCGACCGGCTCGTACTTGCATAAGCACGACGAGCACGAACAGCTCGGCATCATTGTGCGCGGCGCTCTCGACTTCCTGATCGACGGCGACTCCGAGAACTCCGAGCGCCAGATCATCGGCGAGAACCAGGTGTACCTCGCGCCGGCCGGAGTCTGGCATGGCGACAGTTTGTTCGTCGGCGACGATGAGCTCAATGAATGCTGGATTCTGGATATCTTCTCGCCACCGCGGGACGACTTCCGACAGGACCCACAACCCCCAACTTCACTAGGGAGTGCCACCAATGGCTGACTGGAGACTCGCCGTCGATATCGGCGGCACGTTCACTGATGTCGTGTTGCTCGATGCTGCGTCTGGGCGCGTGGTCGTCGACAAGACGCTCACCACGCCGTCGGCACCGCTCGATGGGGTGCGTACCGGAGTCACCCAGTTGCTTGCCAAAGCGGGGGTTCTCCCGGGCGACATCACTGCGCCGATCGTGCACGCCACGACGTTGATTACCAACGCTCTGATCGAAGGCAAGACCGGGCGAGCCGGCCTTGTCACCACCACAGGCTTCGGTGACACGCTGCTCATCCGCGACGAACATCGCTACGACATGTACGACCTTCAGATCGAGTTCCCCGCGCCACCGATCCCGCGCGAGCTCACGTTTGAGATCAACGAACGAACGGGTGCCGACGGTTCAGTCATTACCGATCCGACCGTTGCCGACCTCGATGTGCTGGTCGAAGAACTCCGCCGCGCCGATGTCGAGGCGGTAGCGATCTGCTGCTTGAACTCCTATGTCAACGGGTCGAACGAGCTCAAGATCGCCGAGCATCTCAGGAGCGCACTCGGTATCCCGGTGTGTATTTCAGCCGAAATCTCACCGCAGATCCGCGAGTATCCACGGATGGTCACCACTGCGTGCAACGCCGCCACGATGCCCGTGATTGGTCCGTACCTTGATGAGCTGCAAAAATGGCTTGCAGCCGAAGGCTTTGGCGGTTCAGTTCTCATGATGCTGTCCAACGGCGGAGTGGTCTCGGCCGATGAGGCAGCTCGGGGTCCAATACGCCTTGTCGAGTCCGGCCCGGCTGCAGGCGCTCTCGCTGGAAGCTGGTTCGCGAAGCGGCTCGGCATTGACCGGCTCCTGTGCTTCGACATGGGTGGCACCACTGCCAAGGCATGCCTCATCGAGCACGGTGAGCCCGAACTCACCAACACGTTCGAAGTCGCCCGCGCCTATCGCTTTAAGAAGGGCTCCGGCTTTCCTGTGTCAGTCCCGTCGGTCGACCTCGTCGAGATCGGTGCCGGTGGCGGAAGCCTGGCGCGCGTCGACCAGTTCGGCCTCTTAAAGGTCGGTCCGGAATCATCTGGCGCCGACCCCGGTCCGGCGAGCTACGGCCAGGGTGGGACGATTCCCGCTGTGACCGACTCAGATGTGATCCTCGGTCTCCTCGACCCGGCAGCCTTCCTCGGTGGCGACATGCCCCTGAATCGCTCGCTTGCTGAGGGCGCGGCCCAAACGGTTGCCGACGGCCTCGGCCTCGAAATGCTCGACACCGCGGCAGGGATTCACGAAGTAGTCAATCAGAACATGGCAGCTGCTGCCAGCATGCACGGCGTCGAGATGGGCGTTGACCTGCGCGGCATCCCCTTGATCGCGTTCGGTGGCGCCGGCCCGGTCCACGCATGTGGCGTGGCGGAACTTCTCGAATCTGATCGCGTGATCTTTCCGGTGAATGCGTCGGTGCTCTCGGCCTTCGGCACGTTGGTGTCGCCGGTCCGGATCGACTTGGCACGTTCGATGCCGCGTTTGATCGACAAGGTCACCGACGGTGAGCGCGATGGTCTCCTCGACGAACTCCGCATCGAGGGTCGCCGCGTCTTGCGTGGTGCCGGCGTTCCCGACGACGCCATTGTCTTCCGTTACGGAGTTGACGCTCGCTACTCAGGCCAAGGTAACGAGATCACGATCTGGGTTGGCGAGGGTGACGCCTGGCCCGCCACGGCAGCAGACGTCACCAGTGCTTTCGAAATCGAATATCGCCGTATCTATGGGATGACAATCCCCGACGTCGCTGTCGAGGCAATCACCTGGCGGCTCTCCGCTTCGGCCACAACGTCGCACGTCGAACCTGACGATTCGATTGCGCCGCACGAGGGCGAGGTCATGCCGAAAAGCACCCGCCCGATGGTGTTTTCACGCGGTGTCGACGCCGTTGAAGCGCCGGTCTACGACCGATCGATGCTCGGCGCTGGGGCCAGGTTCACCGGCCCGGCAGTCGTCGAAGAGCGCGAAACCACTTCGGTGATCCGCCCCGGTTGGGACGTCGAAGTAGCGGCCGACGGCAGCCTCATTGCCAGCAGAACTGTGAAGGAGTCAGCATGACCATCGCCGAAACGCGCCCGTCCGAGTTTGATCCGATTGAGCTCGAGATTTTGTGGCAGTCGTTGATCTCCACGGTCAACGAGCAGGCCCGGGCATTGCAGCGCTCAGCATTCTCGCCGATCGTGCGCGAAGCCGGCGACCTCGCTAATGCAGTGTTCGACCGGCGGGGTCGCATGGTTGCTCAGGCCGTTACTGGGACGCCCGGCCACATCAACTCACTGGCCATCGGTGCAGCGAAGATGCTCGAGGAGTATCCGCTCGACACCCTTGACGAAGGCGACGTGCTCATCACGAACGACCCTTACAAGACGGCAGGGCAGCTCCTTGACGTCACGGTGCTGGTGCCGGCGTGGCGCGACGGCCAGATCATTGCGCTGTTCGGTTCCACCATTCACCACACCGATGTTGGCGGCTACGGCATTGGCGCCGGCGGTCGTGACGTGTTCGAAGAGGGGCTGTGGATTCCGATCTGCAAGCTGATGAAAAAGGGCGAGCGCAACGGCGACGTCTGGAAGTTCATTCTCTCGAATGTGCGTCAACCCGATCACATGGCAGGCGACCTTCACGCCCAGATGGCATCGGGCGAAATCGGTGCACAACGCTTGAACACACTCTGCGCAGCGCACGGGCTCGACGACATCGAGGAACTCGCCGACGAGATCATCACGCGCTCCGAGGAAGCAACCCGAGCGAGCATTCGCGAGTTGCCAAGCGGCACGTACAACTCCAGCGCGATTCTCGATCTCGCCGACGGGTCAAAGATCGACATCGTGTGTGCACTCACCGTCGATAGCGATGAGGGCGAGATCACCGTCGATTACGAGGGGACCTCGGAGGCATCACCCTGGGGCATCAATGTGGTCATGAATTACACGCACGCCTACACGACATTCTGTGTGCGTTCGGTGCTCAATCCTGACATCCCGAACAACCATGGCAGCCTCGGCCCGATCAAGGTCAAGGCCCCTGAAGGATCGATCGTCAACGCAGTTTCGCCGCAGCCGGGGACCGCCCGGCATGTCGTTGGAATGTTCCTGCCGAATGCGCTCCTTAAAGCATTGGCGCAGATCCGCCCCGAGGCAGCGATGGCCGAAGGTTCTGGCGCTGTGTGGACGATGCAGGTCAATGGCAGCCATCCCGATGGCAGCCCATTCATTACGGCGATGTTCACCTATGCGGGTGGCGTCGGGGCCCGAGCAACGAAGCCTGGGTTGAGTGCATGCTCATACCCGACCGGCATTTCAGCGGTTCCGATCGAAGTCGTCGAAGCGTCGGCGCCGATTCGTTTTCACGAGAAGTCGCTTCGGCAAAATTCTGGTGGAACAGGGGCTCAGATCGGAGGGCTCGGTCAGGCAATCGAGTTCAGCGTCGATACCGACCGAGCGTGGCAGCTGAATGCGGTCACGAGCCGGCTTGCCGATGCGCCGCTGGGCGTGTTCGGCGGAGAACCCGGAGCCACCGGCAGTTTCTTGCTCAATGGCGAGGCCGTCGATACCCAGGCGCGTCTGAGCCTGACCGGCACCGATGTCATCAGGCTCGAGCTCCCCGGTGGTGGGGGATACGGGGCAGCGGAATAGCCATGACCGGCTGCGCCGATCCGACGACGTTCGCCCATGTTTGGGCCAACGCTGCGTCGACGCGCCCCGACGCGCCCTTCCTCACGTTCGAAGCACCTGACGGCACGGTCACTGACTGGACCTACGGCGAGTTCGATCGGGTGGTCGCCCGCGCTGCCACCGAGCTGTCCAGTCACGGCGTAGGCCCTGGTGCTGCGGTGCACCTTGCGCTCACCAACTCACCGACGTTCGTGGCGGTGTGGATTGCGACCATTCGGCTCGGCGGCTGGATTGTGCCATCTGATCCGATGGGTCGCAGCGCTGAGCTCGCGGACCATATCGAGCGCACCGGTCCGGTTGCCGGTTTCTTCGCAGAGGACCGAGCGACTGTCTATCGAGCCGCCGCAACCGACATCGCGTTGTTCCCGATCGACGAGGCAGACGTCGATTTCGAATGGTTGCCAACACAGGAGTTCACCCACTGGCCCGAACCGGGCCTGCGCGATGCGGCTGCAGTGATGTTCACGAGTGGTACGACGGGTCGTCCCAAAGGGGTGGTTGTCTCGCAAGCGAACTACGCCTTTGCCGGTCAGACCATGGCGGAGGCCGCTGGCCTCACGAGCGAAGATCGCTACCTCGTCGTGCTGCCGATGTTTCATGCCAACGCGCAGTACTACTCCTTTGCCGCAGCCGTTTGGGCCGGAGCCTCGGTCGCGCTGATGCACACGTTCTCAGCCAGTGGCTTCTTGCCGCAGGCACAACGGCACGCTGCGACATGCGCCAGCTTGTTCGCGGCTCCGCTGCGAATGATTCTGGCTCGAGGTGGTCCGGTCGAGGGGCTGCGGTTGCGTCACTGCTGGTTCGCCCAGAACATCGCCGATGACCAGCACCGAGTGATCACCGAGTGGTTCGGATGTGCGCCGCGTCAGTTGTATGGCATGACCGAAACCATTCCCGCCGTCCTCACCGATGAGGCCGCCCTTCCCCGTGCAGACTCGATGGGATTCGTCACAGCCGGTTGTGACGTGGAGATCCATGACGTCGAAGGCGTTCGCGTCGGCGTCGACGAAGTCGGCGAAATCGTTGTCCGAGCAACACCGGGCTTGACGTTGTTCACCGAGTACCTCGCTGACCCGGAGACCACGGCCGACTCCTTCGACGGCGAATGGTTTCGCACTGGTGATCGTGCATCTTGCGACTCGACTGGTCGGTTTTTCTTCGAGGGGCGCCGTTCCGACGTGCTCAAAGTCGCTGGCGAAAACGTCTCGACCGTGGAGGTTGAAGCCGTACTCACCGCGCACCCTGCTGTCCTCGAGGCTTCAGTCATCGGGGTTCCCGACCAGGTGCGAGATGAAGTGCCAGTTGCGTTCGTCGTAGCGGCCGAGCCCGACTCGCCGCCGTCGGTTGCCGATCTGCACGAATGGTGCCAGAGCCGGCTCGGCAAAGCGAAGCGGCCGCGGGAGATCACCCTGCTCGACGAACTCCCACGCACCAGCGTGGGCAAGATTCGAAAATTCATGCTGAAAGACGAGGTGTTGCAGACATGACCACCAACCCGTTGTCCATGAGTGACCAGCTCTTAGCGAGCCTTGAGGCATCGACCGCCGATGTGTCGCAGGCCCTGACGCTGCCCGCTGAGTTGTACACGTCCGCTGACGTTCTTGCCTTCGAATCCGAAGCGCTCTTCATGAAGGAATGGCTTTGCGTCGGGCGAGCCGAGAGGATCCCGAACGTCGGTGACTGGTTCACCGTGACCATCGTTGACGAGCCGATCATCATCGCGCGCAACAAACTCGGTGAGGTCTGTGCGATGTCGGCCGTCTGTCAGCATCGCGCCATGCAGATCTGCGAAGGTGAAGGAAACAGCACCACCTTTAAATGTCCGTACCACCACTGGAACTACGGACTCGACGGTCGTCTGCTCGGCGCTCCAGCGATGGAACGAACTGAAGCGTTCGACAAAGCCGACTTCGGGCTACCGCAACTCCGAGTTGAAGAGTGGCTCGGATTCATCTTTGTCAATTTTGACAGCGACGCTGCACCACTCGCCCCGACTCTCGAGCGCTATTCACCTTTCGTTCACAACTACGACCTCGAAAATGCGATCTGTCCTGGCACATTCACGTTGGAAGGTATGCCCTGGAATTGGAAAGTGATGTTCGAGAATTTCAATGACGGCTATCACGCCAATCGACTCCATCAGTACGTGCAGGATTTCTGTCCGTCGAGCATGTCCGAGTTCCCGGTGCCGTGGTCCGACGACTCCAACGTGATTTTCCGGACCGGCGGTTACACGCACATCGATGGCGGATTCAATGCAACGCATCGAGTGATCATGGACGTGTTTCCTGATCTCACCGACGAAGAGCGCACGCGTTCGACGTTCGCGCTCATGCCGCCCACGCTGTGTTTCGGAACGGCGCCAGATCAGTGTTTCTTCTTCCTCGTTCGTCCCACCGGTCCTGAGACCGTCGACATCGAGATCGGATATATCTTTCACCCATCGGCTCTCGATGATCCGCTCTTCGAGCAGAAGATGGCGTTGTCAGATGCGGGTGTGCAGGTCTTTGTCGATCAGGACCAAGACGCCACTGCGAAGGTCCAGCGCGGATTGCGCTCTCGCTTCGCACCGCGTGGGCGGTACTCATGGCAAGAGGAAAGCCACATCCAGTTCAACCGATGGCTGGTTCAGCGTTACCGCTCGCATGCAGCGACAGCGCCCTGAACCCGTCGGCGACGACCAATCAACAGCAAGCAAGACAACTACTAATAAGGGGAGCCATGAAAATCAAGCAGAAGCAAACAGGGCGGCGTGGGGTAATCGTGTTGTGCGTGTCACTGGCAATGGTCGCGGCCGCATGCGGCAGCGATGACGCGGCCGAACCAGAGCCCGTCGTCACCGAGGCCGAAGTCGAAGCTCCGGTGGAGGAGCCTGCTGAAGCTCCTGTAGAGGAGCCTGTAGAGGAGCCTGTAGAGGAGCCTGCTGAAGCTCCTGTTGAGGAACCGGAGGTCGATGCGATCATTGCAGCATTCGACGCGAACGGTGATGGCACAGTGACCATCGGCGTCGCAGCGGCGGGACCGCGCGATGACAACGGCTACTACCAGTCGTTGGTCAACTTTGCCGAGGAGTACTCGAGCGAAAACGGGTTTGCACCGCCAATCGTGAGCGACAATATTGGACCGGCTGAAGCGGCCCAGTCGCTGGCCGACCTTGCTCAACAGGGTGTCGACATCTTGATGGTGGGGGCCAGTGAGATCGCCGAGCCACTGCCTGACCTCACCGAGCAGTTCCCGGACATTTTCTGGTACTGCAACTGCGGTGCGGGCTTCCAGGAGCTACCAGGCCTCGCGCAGGCCACCGATTGGGGCGCTGCGGTGCACTACTCAGCCGGCGTCGCCATGGGTGCCGTTCTCCAAGAGCAAGGGAGCACGAGTTCGGTGTTCCTCGGCTGCTGCGACATCAACTTTGAGGTTGAGGCATACCAGGCAACGTTGTACGGAATCCAGTCTGTCGATCCGAGCTTCACGATGGAGTACGTCGGCACGGGCGACTTCGAGTTTGACTTCGACAACTCGGCGAACGCCACCGCTGCGTTGACCAACGCACAGGCGAACGGCGCCACGCTGGCATACGCCTACCTCGGTGGAGCACTCGACCCGGTGGGCCAGCTCGCCACTGATGAAGGCATTGCCATCTTCGCCGCAGGTCCGGCCGACGCGTGCGAACGTGACATTCCCTGGACCGGCAGCGTTGTCTTCGACGGCGGTGTCTACGCTTCGCAGGCGCTGACGCTGATCATCGACGGTGACCTCAGCGAGGGTTCGACCTACCAGTTCCCGACCGAGGCCGGGCTCAACGGCGCGCTGCTCTGCGACCCGTCGGCTGAGGCGAGCGCCGCTGTCGATGGAGCATTTGGTTTGCTCGCCTCGTTTGACGACGCGCTCTATGCAGACCTCGGTGCAATCTCCGGTGCCGCATACGGCGGCTGATGACATCGAGTCCTAAAGGCCGCAATGGTGCGGACCCCCACGCGGGGTCCGCACTGGCGGTCGATCTCCGAAAAATAACGAAACGCTTCGGCGCAGTCACAGCGTGTGACAGTGTTGATCTTGCGCTTCGACGCGGGCGCATTCACGGCATCCTCGGCGAGAACGGGGCGGGTAAATCGACGCTGATGAAGATGCTCATTGGCCTCGTGCTCCCCGACGAAGGCACGATCTGCATCGACGGCGTCGAGCAGAAGATCCACAGCCCCTCTGACGCGTCGCGGCTGGGCCTCGGCATGGTGCATCAACACTTCAGCCTCGTCGAGGCGCTGACGGTCTGGGAAAATGTCGCGCTCGGCGAAACGGGTCGACTTGATCCAACCGCAATCCGCAACCGGATCGGTGATATCGCCGATCAATATGGCCTCGTCATTGAGCCTGATGCGCAGGTCGGTAATCTGACCGCCGGTCTCCGACAGCGGGTCGAGATCATCAAGTGCCTGCGGCGCGATCCCAGCATCGTGATCTTTGACGAGCCCACGTCGGTGCTCACCCCCGAAGAGTCTGTTCAACTTTTCGAATCACTCCGCCACGTCGTCGCAGATGAGGGTCGTGCAGTGGTGTTGGTGAGTCACAAGCTCGATGAGATTTTGCATGCCACTGATGACATTTCGATTATGCGCCAAGGCTCAGTTGTCAATCGCTTACTGGCTGAAGATGCCGACGCTCCAACACTCGCTCGCGGGATGGTCGGCCGTGAAGTGTCGTTGCGCTCCGAACGCGCCGCGCTTGGGCTGCTCGTGGCCGATGATGCGCCGACGGCCGTGCACGACAACCAAATCGGCGACGTTGTGCTCACCATGAGCGGCGTGACGGTTCGCGGTTCGAGCGGGATCCGCGCGCTGGACGACCTGTCGATTGAATTGCGGGCGGGTGAGATCGTCGGTGTTGCAGGCGTTGAAGGCAACGGCCAACGCGAACTCGGCGACTTGCTGTCGAGCCTGGTATCGCTCGACGCCGGGTCGGTGAGCGTCAATGGCGAACACATTCCTGCTGGGCGATCGGGTGCTATGGCCAAGGCCGGCATCGGCGTGATCCCCGAAGATCGCCACGACAGCGGCGTCGTACTCGACATGACCGTTGCAGAGAACCTGGTCTTGGTCGATCAGTCGAATGTTGCCAATCGCGGCCTGATCGACCGACACGTGCTCGAAGCATTCGCGATCGAGTTGATCGAACAATTCGGGATCCTGTGTGCTGGGCCTCATGCACCGATGTGGTCGCTCTCCGGTGGCAACCAGCAACGTGTGGTCCTCGCTCGCGAACTCGCACAGCACCCCTTGGTGCTCGTGGCTGCTCAGCCAACACGCGGGCTTGACGTCGGAGCAATCGAATACATGGGTGAGCGGCTGACGGCTGCGGCCGAGGCAGGCGTCGCCGTACTGCTGATCTCCAGCGAGCTCGAAGAGATCCTTGATCTCTCGCATCGAATCGTGGTGATGCACTCCGGTCGAATCGTCGGAGAAATGAGCCGAGCTGACGTCGATATCGAGTTGCTCGGTTTGCTCATGGGTGGAGCAGCAACATGACCGAAATGACGGCCTCCAGGCACGGCGCGCGAATTGGTGAATGGCTCGCCTTTTACGGGCTGAGTGTGCTGGTCGCGCTGCTTCTGTCGGCGCTGCTCGTGGAAGCGACGGGCGGCGATTGGCGCCCAGTGGTCAGCGCGCTGCTCGATGGCAGCTTGCGCAAGCCCGGTCGGTGGGGCGAAACCCTCGGCACTGCGGCTCCGATGTTGCTCGTTGCGGTGGGCACGATCGTTTCCGGTAAGGCCGGGCTCGTCAACATCGGCCAGGAAGGCCAACTGTTCGTTGGCGCCGCGTTCGCTACCTATGTCGGCTTCCTAGTCGGCGGACCTGGGCCGTTCAACCTGGTGATCATTGTGATCTTCGGCGCGGTTGGTGGGGCCCTCTGGGCAGGCGTCGCCGCGTTACTCAAGTTCTGGCGCAACGTGCCAGAGGTGCTGTCGACGCTCCTCCTCGTGGCCGTCGGTGGGCAAGTCGTGGCCTATGGGCTGAGCCAATCGTGGCTGCTCCTTGCGCCGCTTGGGGACCGTGGAAACCGCAACCAGGTCAGCCAGCAGCTCCCGAAAGACAATCGCTTGCCGAGTCCTGAAGTGTTCGGCAACCGGATTCCGTTGGCGGTAGTGATCGGTCTCGTGTCGGCGGTGGTGGTCAGTGCGGTCCTCGCTCGAACAGTGTGGGGATTCCGTCTTCGGATGCTCGGTAGAAATTCTCGTGCCGCGCAACGATCGGGTGTGTCGCAGACCGGCTACGGCGCCTCGGCGCTGATGATCAGCGGTGCGTTTGCCGGCCTGGCCGGAGCGGTCATGTTGGCGGGTGGCGGGTTCGCTTTCGGCAACTATCAACTCGTTCCCGGATTTGCCACGAATATTGGTTGGACTGGGCTGCTCGTCGCGTTGGTTGCTCGAGAGAAAGCACTTGTTGCCATTCCGGTGGCGTTCGTTTTCGCTGGTTTGCGGACGGGCTCGAGCTTCGTTGGTTCGACGGGTGTCGAAGGTCGGATCACCGATGTCATCCAAGGGTTCTTGGTGTTGGCGTTGCTGGTCCCGCCAGCGGTGATGTTTATCCGTGATCGCCGACGGGCCCAAGCTGCGGCCGCGGAGAGGGTGTGACGATGTCTGGGTTCTTCGACGCGATCATCGACATTGTTTCCAGCGAGTCGACATATATCAATGGGGCGCTGTTCGCCGCGTTCCTCGCCTTCGCGGCGTCAGGTGAGTTCGTTGCCGAACGCGCCGGCACGCTGAACATCTCGGTCGAGGGGATGTTGCTTGGCGGCGCCTTCACCAGCGCCATTGGCTACCACCTCACCGACTCGATGTTGATCGCGCTCGTGACCGGTGTTGCGGGTGGATTGATCGTTGCCGGCGTGCAAGCCGAGATGAGCCATCGCCTGACCGCCGATCAGTTTGTGGTTGGTCTAACGCTCAACATTTTGGTGTTCGGGCTGGCCGGATTCCTCGACAACGAGATTGAGCCCGAGACCCAGCTCGCAAGTCGCTGGGAGATACCACTGCTGCATGACATCCCGCTGTTTGGTACAGCGCTTTTCGGCCAGCGTTGGCCCTTCTACTTTCTGTTCCTGTTGCTCCCGGCGACATGGTGGATTGTCTTCCGAACTCGTTGGGGCCTCGAACTGCGGTCGGTTGGCGAAAACCCCCAGTCGGCCGACGTGTCGGGAATCGACGTCAACAAGCGGCGTCGCCAGAGCATCTACTACGCCGGCTTCACTTCGGGAATGGGCGGATGGTTCCTCATCTTTGGTCAGGTCGGCCTGTTCGAGGATTCGGTCGTCGGTGGCCGTGGGTTCATCGCGATTGCTGCGGTCATCTTTGGAGGCTGGACGCTGCGGGGCACCGTGGCGGGCTGCGTGATTTTCGCCGGGGCGCTCTCGTTCCGGTTGTCGGTTCAGGGCCTCGGCTATCAAGTCAATAGTGAGCTGTTGCAGTCGTTGCCGTTTATCGTGACGCTCGGCGGGATGGCAATCTTTGCCCATCGCGTCCGTGCCCCCGCTGCGTTGGCTCAGCCCTTCGTCCGCGGTCTGAAGTAATTTTCGGCATGCAATGACGGTGTGGGAAGCAATCCTGTTGCTCGGCGGCGGCTTGGTTGCCGGCGTGATCAACACGATGGCGGGTGGTGGTTCAGCACTGACCGTGCCGCTCCTGGTGCTTGCTGGTGTGCCCGGCAACCAGGCAAATGGTTCGAATCGAGTGGGGGTGCTCGCGGCGAGTGGCGCAGCAGTCGCGTCGTTCCGTCGGTCTGGGGTCGATGGGCTCAAGGGTGCAGCGCCGGTGCTCGGACCTGCAGTGATTGGTTCCTTGATTGGCTCGTTCGGCATCAGCCAGCTTGCTGATGAAACGTTCGAAACGATCTTCGGTTATCTCCTCATTCCGATCATCATTCTCACGATCTTCAAGCCGAAGCCAAATTCGGATGCCGAGTCGTGGTCGGTGCCAGTCACGGCAGTCGTGTTTTTTGTGATTGGCATGTATGGCGGTGCGTTTCAGGCTGGCGTCGGCTTGGTGATGCTCGCTGCGCTGACCCGCGCCGGGTTCGACCTCGTCACAGCGAACAGCGTGAAGGTGTTGGTCAACCTCATCGTCACGATGATTGCTTTGCCGGTATTTGTCCTCCAGGGCAATGTCGTGTGGGCGCCGGCACTCGTGCTTGCCGCCGGATTCCTGGGTGGCGGCTGGCTTGGTGCCAAGCTTGCGGTGCAGGGCGGCGAACGGATGGTCCGAGTGTTCATGATTGGTGCGGCGTTCTTCCTTGCTGGGCGGCTCGTTGGTCTGTGGTGAGGCCAGATACGAGCGTTGTTGTTACCTGTGTGAAATAGAGCGTTCACAGAGCGGTCTTATGGTCAGATTTCTATGAATGCCGCACGCTTGACAGCGACTCCCGACACGTGTTTTTGGGGGTATCTCGATGCAGCTGAGCAGCCTGTCCTGAGCGTCAACCCCGGCGAGACCATCACGATCGAAGCAGTCACCCACCACTCAGGTGATGCACCCGACTTACTGATGGACGACGGGATCAAGGCGATCTGGGACGGCATTGCACCCGAGAATCGCGCTCCAGGGGTCCACATCATGACGGGCCCGATCGAAGTGCAGGGCGCCAAGCCCGGCGACACTCTGCGCGTCGAGTTGCTGTCGATGTCCCCACGGATGCCTTACGGATCAAACCTGGCTGCGAACTGGGGGCTGTTTCACGAACGGTTCGGCAAAGAACGCATCACGATCTACGAGCTCGTCGACCCTGACCCGGCTGGCGGGTTTCCCGATCCGGCTGGTGGGTTCCCCACAGCGGCTCGACCGATGTTCGGCTTCGATTTCACCGCACTCGAGTTGTATGACATCCCGGGAGTCATCTCCGAGCCGGAGCCTGCTCAGCGTGAGCCCTTCAGCCGAGCCGTTCAGGTGCCGGTGCGTCCACACCTCGGTGTGATGGGCGTTGCGCCGCCAGGCGGTCGCGTGAGCAGCATTCCGCCTGGGGTGTTCGGCGGCAACGTCGACAACTGGCGCTTCGGCCCCGGCGCCACTGTTCACTATCCGGTCTTTGTGGAGGGTGCCGGTTTTTACGTGGGGGACCCGCATTTCGCCCAAGGCGACGGTGAGATGTGTGGCACCGCGATCGAGGCGTCGCTTGACGTCACGCTGCGGTTGTCGCTTGCTGATGACCTGCCGGTTGCTGCACCGTTGCTGCGTACCGATACGCACTGGTACACGCATGGCTTTTCCAGTGGCCCTGATGAGGGCGTCGACGGCCTCGGCACCGCGATGGCCATGGCAGCAGAACAGATGCTCAAACTCATGGTGGACCAAGGCGGTTTCACGATGGACGAGGCGTACTCGCTCGCGTCGGTGGCAATCGACCTCGGCATTACACAAGTTGTCGATGGCACGGTTGGTTGCCACGCGGGCATCGCTCATTCGATTCTCGACCGCTGACTCACCACGTTCAAGGGCCTACATGTATTTGACACCACACGAGCAAGAACGACTGATGGTTCACGTTGCCGCTGACGTTGCGCGCGGCCGCATGGCCCGCGGCCTCCAGCTGAATTACCCCGAGTCGGTGGCGATTCTCACCGATTGGGTCCTTGAGGCTGCCCGCGACGGACGGACCGTTGTCGACCTGATGGACGCAGGCCGTCACGTGCTCACGAGCGATGACGTGATGGAAGGCATCGCCGAGATGATCAGCGACGTTCAGGTCGAAGCGACGTTTCCTGATGGGACCAAACTGGTCACACTGCACAACCCGATCGGAGTGAGCGAGTGATTCCTGGAGAGATAGCTGGCCCCGACACCCCGATCGAAATTAATGCGGGCCGGAGCGTGCTGACGTTGCGTGTCGAGAATGGTGGCGACCGGCCGATTCAGATCGGTTCGCACTACCACTTCGCCGAGGCGAACCCGTCGCTGCGGTTCGATCGTCAGCTGGCTCACGGCCGTCGGCTCGACGTGCCTGCCGGAACGGCTATCCGATTCGAACCGGGCATCGCCACCGATGTCGATCTTGTGCCCTTCGTGGGCGATCGGGTTGTGCCGGGTTTGCGCGGCGAGACCGGTGGCCGGCTCGACGAACCAAAGGGTGTGTCATGAGCCGAATCGATCGATCTCGCTACCGCAATCTGTATGGGGCGACCAAGGGTGACCGCATCAGGCTCGCCGACACCGAGCTGTGGATAGAAGTCACCGAGGACTATTGCGCTGGTGGCGACGAAGCCGTCTTTGGTGGCGGCAAGGTCATCCGCGAGTCGATGGGGCAGTCGACACGAACACGGGCAGACGGAGCACCCGACCTCGTCATCACCGGTGCGGTAATCCTCGATCACTGGGGTGTGGTGAAGGCTGATGTCGGTATCAAAGACGGACGGATTGTTGGGATCGGCAAAGCCGGCAACCCTGACACCATGGATGGTGTCGACCCGGCACTCGTCATCGGGCCGTCGACCGAAATCCTCGCCGGGAACGGCAAGATCCTCACCGCCGGAGCCATCGACTGCCACGTCCATCTGATCTCGCCGACACTGCTCGACGAGGCGTTGACGTCAGGCATCACGACCATCGTTGGTGGCGGGACTGGGCCTGCCGAAGGCACCAAAGCCACCACTGTGTCGGGCTCGTGGTACCTCGAGCGGATGCTCGAAGCACTCGACCACTGGCCGATCAACATTGCGCTGATGGGTAAAGGCAACACGGTCAACCCCGAAGCGATGTGGGAGCAACTGCGCTCAGGGGCAGCGGCGTTCAAGTTGCACGAAGACTGGGGCACCACGCCAGCTGCGATCGACGCCTGCTTGACCGTGGCAGACGCGTCGGGTGTGCAGGTTGCAATCCACACCGACACCCTCAACGAAGCGGGGTACGTCGAGAGCACGCTGGCCGCAATTGCTGGCCGTTCGATCCACACGTTCCACACCGAAGGCGCCGGTGGCGGTCACGCCCCAGACATCATGAAGGTCGCGTCGCACGCCAATGTCTTGCCGTCCTCGACCAATCCGACTCGGCCACACACGGTCAACACTGTTGCTGAGCATCTCGACATGTTGATGGTTTGCCATCACCTGAATCCCTCGGTGCCGGAGGATCTTGCGTTCGCCGAGAGCCGCATCAGGCCGTCGACGATCGCTGCCGAGGACATCCTCCACGACATGGGAGCGATCTCGATGATCGGTTCCGACAGTCAGGCAATGGGTCGCATCGGCGAAGTTGTGCTGCGGACGTGGCAAACCGCTCATGTGATGAAGCTGCGCCGAGGGGCACTGTCGATCGGCGATACATCTGACGGCCCTGCTGACAACTTGCGGGCCCGTCGGTACATCTCGAAGTACACGATCTGTCCGGCGATCGCCCATGGGCTGGCTGGCGACGTGGGGTCGGTCGAGGTTGGCAAGCTCGCCGACCTCGTCCTGTACGACCCGGCTTTCTTCGGTGTCCGTCCGCACGTTGTGGTCAAGGGCGGGATGATTGCCTGGGCGCAAATGGGTGATGCCAACGCCTCAATCCCCACGCCGCAGCCTCAGCTTCCCCGCCCGATGTTCGGTGCCGCACCCGGTGTTGCGCCTGGGCTCTCGCTTGCGTGGGTTTCGGACGCAGCGCTTGATGATGGCCTCCCAGATCGGCTGAACGTACGGCGCCGATTCGTGCCCGTGGCAAACACGCGGAGCATCGGCAAGGCCGACATGACGCTGAACGACGCGATGCCCGACATCGATATCGACGCGGACACCTTCGCAGTGCGGATCGACGGTGACTTGATTACAGAATCGCCGGCCGAGTCGTTGCCCATGGCCCAGCGGTACTTCCTGTACTGATGACGGGCGACACGTGAATTCCGCGTTGATGATGCTCATCGATGGTCGTTTCCCCGCGGGCGGCCACACGAACTCCGCAGGTGTCGAAGCAGCCGCCCGGATCGGTGACATCCGGGATGAAGCGACCCTCGAGCGGTATCTCGTTGGTCGCCTCGCAACGACTGGCAGAGTTGATGCGGCGTTCTGTGCACATGTCGCTGCGTTGACCGATCCAACTGATGCGGCGCTCGCCGAGATCGACGTCGAGTACTCGGCGCGCGTGCCGTCGCCGAAGCTACGCGACGCCAGCCGACGGTTTGGCCGCCAAATGCTGCGCGCCGGTTCGACGGTGTGGAGCGGCCCAATCGTCGAGGCGGTCGCACGGTCTGAATCTGATGCCCACCAGCCGGTGGTCCTCGGCGCATTCGTCGCTGCAGCTGGCGGCACGCCACACGATGCTGCGGGGTTGTCGTTCCATCATCTGGCTGCAGCAGTCACGTCCGCTGCGATCCGTCTGCTGGGCCTCGACCCGATGACGGTTGCCGCAGTGCAAGAGCGTGTTGGACGCGAGGTGGATCAATGGATGGTTGATGCCGATTCGTGGGCCACGTCACCGGTTGCCGGACTCCCGGCTTGTGGCGGTTCGCTCACTGAAATCCTTGCCGAAGATCATGGCTGCTGGGACGCCCGCCTGTTCGTTGCCTGAATCGAGACACATGCCCCCACACGACATCCCCCACGACAACTTCCTCCAAGACTCAGCACGGCCCGAGCGCGTCGGTGCCACGCCACGACGTGCACTTCGCCTCGGTATCGGTGGCCCGGTCGGTTCGGGCAAGACGACACTTGTTGGTTCGCTCTGCGCGCTGCTCCGTGAAGAGCTGTCGATTGTGGTCGTCACCAACGATATTTTCACCTCCGAAGACGCTGACGCACTTCGGAACGCGGCTGCCTTGCCGACCGAGCGCATCGTCGCAGTCCAAACCGGCTGCTGCCCACACACTGCGATTCGAGATGACATAGCGGCGAACCTCGACGCGGTCGAGCAACTGGAAATGTTGCACGGCGACGTTGATCTCACCCTGGTCGAGTCTGGTGGTGACAACCTGACGGCGATCTTCAGCCGAGGCCTCGTCGACGCGCAGATCTTCGTGCTCGACACCGCCGGTGGCGACGACGTTCCGCGCAAAGGGGGCCCTGGCGTTGCGATGGCCGACCTGTTGGTGATCAACAAGATCGACCTCGCGCAGTACGTCGGGTCTGACGTTGATCGAATGTTGAGCGATGCGCGAGACCGGCGCGATGGTCGACCAGTGATTCCGACATCGCTTGTCGACCAAGCAGGTGCGCGTGAGGTTGCCGAATGGGTCGTCGCTCAGATTGCTGCGCGTCGGCGGTGAAGGGTCATGGCTCGATTGTTGTAGCGAGCGGTCGCGGAATGTCTCGGTCGACACTGCAGTCGTCGTACTCAGAACCGCCATTCAGTATTCGCCAGTGTGACGACCGGATCCTTGTTGCGGCGTCTGCGGCAGCGCCTGTCGGGGGCGACGCGCTGTCCCTGGACATCGCCGTCCTCGCAGGGGCGCATGCAAACATCGGAACCGTTGCGTCAACGATCGTGCTGCCGGGCCCGACAGGTGCGCCGTCGACGATGTCGACGCGGTGCATGGTTGGTGTGGACGCCCACCTGGAGTGGGTTGGTGAGCCGACGGTTTCGGTTCTTGGCTCCGACCACACGATCACCACGACGGTGGATCTCGATGAGTCGGCGACCTGTCGGGTCGTCGAAGAGGTCTCTCTTGGACGTTCCGATGAGCTATCGGGCCGCCTCCGATTGGTGCTGCGAGTCGAGCGCGGTGGGCGCCCACTCGTCCACCACGATGAGACCTTCGGCCCGAATGTTGCCGGGTCAGGCAGCGTGGTGTCGGTGGGCGATGCCCGCCACGTTGTTTCAGAAGTGCTGGTCGGCATCGACGCAGGCCAGTCGCGTGTGACGATGTTTGAGGGATGCCGTGTTGGTTGGCTCCCCGTTGCCGACGACGTGGTGATGATGCTTGCCGTTGGGCCGAACCGCCCCGCCGTGCTAGCAGCGGTGGCCAGCGTCCGACCCTGAGCGGCTACTCGATGGTCCAGCCTTCTGGAAGCGGAGTGTCGCCGATGACTTCGTGGGTATCTGGGTCGACTTCGACGCCATCGAGGTGGGCCCACAGCATGATCTGGTTGCCCCACGGGTCCATGAACGATGCGTTTGCTCCGCCGAAATCGGTCCAGAAGTGGTCGCGCCACAGCTCGGTCGCTCCGAGGCGGACCGCAGCTTCGAGGATGCGCTCAAAGGAGTCATCGTCACTGACCAAGATCCAGGCTCGGATCGACCGGCCGGGCCCGCTGAGGTTCGTGGGTTCCTGTGGGGCACTTGGTGGCCGTGGGCGCATGTCGGCCGCATTTGAGATGCCCATGTGGAGGTTGCCGTTGGGGCCTTGCGAGCCGTCATCGATCTTCTGATTCTGACCGGGGACGATGCGTGCGAAGACGTCGGCGATGCGATCTTCGACTTCCCAATTGAAGACTTCGGCGTAGAACGCGCGAGCCGCGTTCACATCGTCGGACGGGAAGTCGACGAAAACGAGTGTGTTTGGATAAGTCATGGTGCCCCCTTGAGCGCGTTCAGTACTCCCACAAACTAGTGTCTGGTCTGATGGTCTTACCACCTGGCATCACAGTCGGCTCTCTCCGCCAGTCGAGCGGCTCGTTCACCGAGGCGGTCGGCCTGCCCCCGGCGGTGTATTCCGACCCCGAGTTTCACCGTTTCGAGATGGACGCGGTGTTCGGCGCGGATTGGTTGTGCGTTGGCCGCCAGGAGCAGATTCCTGGGGTCGGCGATTACCTTTCGGTGACTCGTGCTGGCGAACCGTTGATCGTCGTGCGCTCGAAAGACGAATCGATTCGTGTCATGTCGGCGGTGTGTCAGCACCGAGCAATGTGCATCACGGCATCGGTTGACCGGACCGACGACGACATGCTTGCCCCGCCCGATCTTGAGTCTGGGACGACGCGTCAGTTCCGATGCCCCTACCACTACTGGGTCTACGACCTCGACGGTCAGCTCGTCGGCGCACCCGAGATGAGTCAGACACCCGGCTTCGACATGGCCGATGTACAGCTACCGAACCTGCCAGTCGAAGTTTGGAACGGGTTTGTCTTTACCAATTTTGACCCGGATGCCGAGCCCCTCGCGCCGCGCCTGGCGAAGCTCGACGCAGTGCTCGCGAACTACGCCGTCGAGTCGCTTGTCACGGTCGACCCGGTGACGATCCCCGACGTTCCGTTCAACTGGAAAATCATGATCGAGAACTTCATGGAGATGTACCACAACAGTCGGTTGCATCGGGGAATCCATGATTTCGCCCCGTCGTCAGGGGCTTGGTACTCCGATCCGGACCCGGGCGATGTCGCCATGTTCGGCTTCAACGAAACCATCGAGCCGGATAGTGGATTCAACCCCACGTTCAAGGCGCTCTTTCCGCCGCTGCCTGGAACCACGATCGAAGAGCGCCAGCGAGTCGTCTTCGCACTGGTCGCGCCGTCGCTCCTCATGGGGTTCCAGTCGGACTCTGCGTTCTGGTTCTACGTTGATCCCACCGGCCCAACCACTCACGCGTTGAGCATGGCCTACATCTTTCCGACCTCGACCGTCGACTTGCCTGACTTTGGCGAGACTCTCGAAGAAGCGATTGCGGGCGTGTCGAACTTCAACCGCCAGGACATGCCCACCAACGTGTCGGTGCAACTTGGCATGCAGTCTCGATTCGCCCCGCGAGGTCGTTACGCCTGGCAGGAGGGTGTGCTCGCGCAATTCAACACCTGGCTCGTCAGCCGGTACGAAGCCGCAGACGCCCAGTAGTAGCCCAGTAGTAGCTCAGGAGCTGCTGTGTGTCGCTCCGCTGGCGGGGTTGATCAGGGCGCTGTAGCGGCGACGCCATTCGAGGGACGCTTTGTCGGACTGCACGTCAACGAGCAATCCACGATCGAGCGAGAGCTCCCCTGGGAACTGTTCGAGCATTTGGCGATCTTCGCGGGCCACTTCTCGCTCGAAGTCGACGATCTGCTGGCCCGTAGTTGTGACGTCGTCGTTGCGCCAGAGCACAAAGGTGAAGTAGCTGCGCTCTGCGCTGATGGGCGATGCGGTCATAAACAGTGTTTGTTCGATCCCGTTCTCGTACGACATGGTGCTGCGCACCGAGAAGGGGAGCGCAAACCCCGTCGACATGTCGAGCCGGATGACGTCGTTGCCACCACCAGACATCGACTTTGCCTCTCCTTCATTGTTGACGATGACCGAGTAGGTGTAGCCGTGGAACGTGTCGTCGAGCTGCTCGAGCGTGAAGTGGGGAACGGTCCGCTCTTGCTCGCGCCCGAAGGTTCCGGCGTGGGTGTAAGGGAAGTGTGCGACATCGAGCATGTTGTCGATCATCCGCGTGACCGAGCAATTCCAGACCTCCATCGTGGTGTTGAGGCGGGTGAACGAACTGTCTTCATCGACTCCCAGGTGCGGAACTGGTTGTGTGGGCTCGGCAGGGCAAAACCAGACCAGCCCGTAGCGTTCGGCGACGGCGAGCGGGGTCAGGTGGGCTGCGGGTGCAATCGTTGCCGCAGGACCTGACGAGGGCACGCCGACACATCGACCTTGATCGCCGAAGGACCATCCGTGGTACGGGCAGTGCAGACAGCCATCGGTGACGGTGCCAAGCGACAGTTTGGCTTCTCGGTGCGTGCAGCGGTCAGCGGCTGCAATGAGTGTTCCATCCGAGCCTCGCCACAGGACGTAGGCCTGGTCGCGCACTTCGATGGGGTGCGGCTGGTCGCCAATGGCTGCACTCGTCGCAACGGCGTACCAGCAGCCGTCAAGTGGAGAACTACTCACCAGCGGCAGCCGAATGAAGTGGGGAACAGAAGGTGAAGAACATGTTGTGCGCACGTTTCGTGTGTGGTGGTCTGTTGGTCTTACCATAGGGTTGAGCCGTAGATCAGCGCAAGCCACAGTCAGCATGGAGATCACCGATGAAAGCAATGTTGTACACCGAAGTTGGAGGCCCAGAGGTCCTTCAGTTCATCGACGTTGCCGACCCCGAACCGGGAGCAGGCGATGTCATCGTCGACGTGGCTGCCACGTCACTGAACCGACTCGACCTCGTGCAGCGTGCAGGTTGGTTCCAGATGCCAGGATTCGAATTCCCGCACATTGCTGGCATGGACATCGCCGGAATTGTGTCGGCCGTCGGAGCTGCCGTGACCAATGTGTCGGTCGGCGATCGTGTCGTCGTTGATCCGTCGCTTGCGGGTGTTGCAGAAAACTCGAAGCTTGCCGGCCGCGGCGATCTGTATGGAGACCTCGGCATCATCGGAGGCACCGTTGCGGGGGGCTACGCCGAAAAGTGCCTGGTCCCGGCTTCGCATGTGTACATCGTGCCGGCCGACATGCCCCTCGAACATGCTGCGACATTCCCCACAGCGTTCCTGACCGCAGCCCATGCGCTGTTCGACGTCGGCCACCTCCAGGCTGGCGAAACTGTGATGATCCACGCCGCTGGCTCAGGTGTGTCGACGGCGGGCATCCAGTTGGCCAAACAGGCTGGCGCCACTGTGCTCGCCACCGCTGGAACCGACGAAAAATGCGAACGGGCCTTGGCCCTCGGTGCCGATCACGTTGCCAACAACCGCACGACCGATGTCGCAGGTTTCGCCCGCGAGGTCACGCACGGCGCCGGGGTGAACATGGTGTTCGATCACGTCGGCACGGCCCTCTTCGGCCCGTCGCTGTTTGGCCTCGGAGTGCGCGGGCGCCTCGTCAGCTGCGGCAACTCCTCGGGCGACGAGGCAACGATTCCCTCACTCGGCTACCTCTTTCATTCGGGCATCAAAATCTTCGGTTCTGACCCGTACCGGCCTGAAGAGTTCGGCCCGGTCTGGGACATGTTCTGCAGCGCTGACTTCGAGGTCGTCATCGATTCCGAGTTCGGCCTTGCCGAAGCAGGTCAGGCCCAAGACAAGATGATGCAGAGCAACTTCTTCGGCAAGATCGTGCTCAAGCCCTAAGGGGCTTTTGATCAGCATGTACGAACCTCGCGACGCTCCGTATCCGGAGATCAAGAAGACGCACACGATGGCCCACGCGGGTCGGCCGTGGACCGACTACAAGCCGCCGCCCGCGGCGCCGGTGTGGGCCGCGATCGAGGGCCTCGGCCGCTACTACATTTTGCTTGCGGCCCTTGAACTCGATGTCTTCGACACCTTGCAGCGGCTGGGCCCATCATCGGTAGAAGACATTGCCGTTGCGCTTGATGCATCGGTTGATCATGTTCGCGCCCTCCTCGACGGGGTTGTTGCGCTCGAACTCCTCGACCAGTTCACCGACATCTACGAACTCAATGACGCGGCGAAGCGCTACTTGGTGTCTGACGGCCCGGCATCGATGGCCGATCTCATTCCGATGGCGCCAGGGCCGCACGAGAACTGGACGCAGCTTGCCGACACAGTGCGTAACGGTCGACCTGCCACCCCGATCGAAAATGATGCTGCGGCCTTTTATGTCCCGCTCGTCGAAGGAACATTCACGACGATGTTCCGGTGCGCGACTCGTGCCGATCTGAAGATCCGCTACTCCGCAATGCGGGCGCCCAAGATTCTCGACCTCGGAGCCGGCGGAGCGCCATGGGCCATCGCGATGCTCAACGGATGCCCTGATGGTTCAGCGGTAATCAACGACCTTCCAGGTGTCATCGCTGTTGCCGAGGCCAAAACGTCTGAGCACGGGTTGAGCGATCGTTGTGAGTTCCGCCCAGGCGATTTCCACACGATTGACATTGAGCCGGCTTGCTACGACATCGTTGTCCTCGGCCATATCTGCCGAACCGAGGGTGCCGCTGGTGCCCAGCACATGATTGAGCGAGCTTTCTCGGCCCTCAAGCCCGAAGGCCGACTCGTTCTTGCTGACTACTTCACCGATATCGAACGCAAGTCGAATCCCCACGCCGTCATCATGGGAACCACGATGATGGCGAGCACGGAGAAGGGCTTGTGCTTCACGCACCAACAGTTCTCGGAGTGGATCCGTGCTGCAGGTTTCGTCGACGTCCGGCTCGTCGAGCCGATCGGCTTTCAACAGAGTTTTATTGCGAATAAGCCCCGCCAGAGTCTGGAGACTTCATGACCGAACAGATCGACACCCTCATTGTCGGCAGCCACGTCGTCACGATGAATGCGACGCGTGATGTGATTCGTCACGGCGCTGTCGCGATTCGCGGGAACCAAATCGTCGACGTCGGTAAGCAAACCGACCTTGAAGCGCTGTACACCGCGAAAGAGACCGTGGGCAGCGACCGTTTCGTTGTGACACCCGGGATGGTCAACACCCACATTCACATCACGGGCGAACCGTTGACGCGGGGCTACGTCCCCGACGACACTCCGTTCGAAGAGAACGTGTTCATGTGGCTGTGCCCGCTTTACGCAGTGCACACTGCTGAAGAGGAGCGGCTGTCGGCGCAGCTCGCGGCCGTCGAGATGTTGAAGTCCGGCACGACAACTTTCCTCGAAGCGGGCACGATTCGGTTTCTTGACGAGGTGATCGACGGCCTTGTGGAAGTCGGCATCCGCGGGCGCGTCGGCAACTGGGTGTGGGACCTTCCCCCAGAACCCGACGTCTACAAACAAAACACTGATACCGCAATCAACATGTTGCAGCAGCAGTTGGTTGACCATGGCTCGGTTCCCGACGCCCGGGTGGGCACGTGGTCGACCCTGGTTGGCCACACCACAGCATCTGATCCGCTGTGGAAGGCGGCCCGTGAGCTGGCCGACGAGCACGGCACCGGGATGAGCTTCCACATGTCACCGGCGAAGATGGACCCGGAAGGCTTCATTGCCGAGTTCGGCCAGCGCCCGATGATCCACCTCGCGGAGCTGGGGATCCTGCGTGATGACGTGGCGATCACTCACTGTGTGCAGATCGACGACCAAGAACTCGCCGTGATGGCCGAGATGGCTGTCAACGTCGCGCACTGCCCGACGACTGCGTTGAAGGTCAGTTACGGCGTCACTCAGGTTGGCAAGTTTCCCGAGATGGTGCAGATGGGTGTCAACGTCAGCATCGGCACCGACGGCAACAACGCATCGAACTACTCCGATCTCATGCGGGCGACGTATTTGGTGGCGGGGTTGTTCAAAGATGCCCGCCAGGACCCGCAGATGTTCCCGGCCGAGATGGCCTACGAAATGGCAACGCTTGGCGGCGCCAAGACCATGCAGATGCAAGACACCATTGGCTCACTCGAGGTGGGCAAGCGCGCCGACATTGTGTTGCACGACACCGATCGACCGGAATGGCGACCGCTGCTCAACGTGGCGAACCAACTGGTGTGGTCGGCCGACGGCCGCGGCGTGCACACGGTGTTTGTTGACGGTGCCAAGGTCGTCGAGAACGGTCAGATGACCACGATCGACGAGGGAACGTTCTACAACCGCTGTCAATTGGCCGGTGAAGCAATCACGGCTCGCTCCGGCTTGCCCGATAAAGCAAAGTGGCCACTGCTCTAGACCAGGTCGATTGATAGGGATGGTATGACGTTCGAAGCTGAGATTACGCCGGGCATGGCGCCGGCAGAAGCTGTCGAACTCGGCTGTCTGGTCGAGGAGGCCGGTTTCGATCGCCTGGGGATTTCGTGTGTCGCGCTCTGGCCAGATACCTATCAGTTGCAGGCACTCATCGCGGCGCGTACCGAACGGATCCACATTGGTTCCATGGTGACCAACCCGTACACCCGACACCCAGCGGCCCACGCAAGTGCACTGGCGACGCTGCAAGAGTTGTCTGGTGGCCGGGCGTTCTGCGGGATCGGTGTTGGTGCCGGGCTCGAAGAACTCGGCATCGACTACCCCCGCCCGGTTCGAACACTCCGTGAGTCGATCACGGCCGTGCGCGGCCTTCTTGCCGGCGATGAGGTGACGCTCGATGGCGAGGTGGTGAAGTTAGACAAGGCGCGACTCATCCGGCCACCTACGCAGCCAGTGCCAATAGCGATCGGCACACGAAGCGAAGGCGTGATGAAACTCGCGGGTGAACTCGCTGACATCGCGCTGGTGGGCGCACGGCACCTCACCCCTGAAATTGTGGCGCGCTATCGAGGATGGCTTGCTGAAGGGGCCGATCGGGCCGGACGCGATGTCGACGAGATCGAAGTGCTGCCTCGTGTCACCCTCTGCGTGTCTGACGATGAGGAGTTGGCACTGAACAGCGTCAAGCGATTCGCCGCTCACTACCTCAACATTCTTGGCGACTACGGGCCGCCGGTCGATCCAGACCGTCGGCGCAAAATCGTGGCCACCCTCGATGATGCAACAGGTTGGTACTTCGACTTGAACCGCTACGACCCGCCGGAGATGCTCGATCTCATCGATGCTGATCTGGCTCGGAAGTTCGCCATCGTTGGCACCCCTGAGCAGTGCGCCGACCAGATCCGTGAGTTGCAAGCGTTGGGTTTTGCGGGCGTCAGCTGCAATTTGGCGGCGGTCAACCGAGGGACGATGTACGACGGCTTACGCGAAACCATCGAGGGCAGCAAGCGCGTGTTGCAGTTGCTCGCCGACTAGCGGCGTGGCCACCTGGAAACTGATTCGACGCCGCTTCGCTTGCGAAGGGCTGCGCCTGCTGCGACGGCGTCATCGGTCAGCGCGCGAATATCGACAGTCATGAGTTCGCCTTCGGCAACAACGTGCTCGCCGGCCACGTAGACATCGCGAACCGACCGCCCGTCGGACCCCCAAATCAACTGAAGGACCGGGTCAGGGCTTGCTGGGATCCATTCGACCCGGGTCCGATCATGGACAACCAGGTCAGCCTGCTTGCCGACCTCGATCGAGCCGACCAGATCGTCGATACCCAGTGCCTCGGCGCCGCGGATCGTCAACAGTTCCAACGCGTCATGGGCACCGAACACCGTTGGGTCGAGGTCGCGTTCTTTGGCCATACCCGTGAACAGGGCAGCAGCGCGGATGCCATCGACCATATCGCCAGCATTCTCTGCGTCGCAGCCCAGCGCAATCCGACCGTTTCGTTGCCAGATGTCGAGATGTCGGAACTCGCGAGACAGCCCTTGCCCTAAGCGCAGGTAGGCCCACGGGCACGACACGACGGCGGTGCGTCGCTCGACGAGGAGGTCGACCTCGGCGTCATTGATGTGCACCGCGTGGCCAATTGCCAGGTGTGGCCCAAGCACGCCGAGCGAATCAAGATGGACGAGCGGGCTGAGGCCGGTTCGGGTGAGATAGCTGTCGGTGTCGCTCGTGCTGGGTGAGAGATGGAAAGTCATCCCGACATCGCGTTCGCGGGCGAGGGCGGTTGCGGCGACGACCAGTTCGTCTGACATCAGGTCGTGGCCAACAAGGGTGACCCAACTCGACACGAGCGGCCCCGTGACGAGGTCGAGCGCTGTGGTCTGGCGTTCAATCACCTCGTCGACCGAGCCGGTAAACGGCCCGTGCTCGATGTCCCATCCCCACGTTCCGATGGTGAGGCGGGCGCCAACCAGTTCGGCCGCTCGTGCGATCCGGTCGGGGTGCGCAACGGTGCCGGCCTCGAACGTCGTGGTGATGCCGTTGGTCAACGACTCGGCCAACGTCAGCGTGGCGGACAGTTCGTCGTCGTCGCCGGTGTGCTCGGCATGGATCGGCACAACCCAGGTGAAGATTGCTTCGCCGGGCGCCAGGTTGTCGGGAATCGACGACTGGATCAGCCGGTCGCCCGTGAGATGTTGATGCCCGTTGATGTATCCGGGCAGTACGAGATCGCTGGGCGACCCTGTCACCATCGCTTCTGGATAGGCCGCACGGACTGTGTCGAACGTGTCGACCAGGGTGATCGTCGCGCCGTCAACGACGACGGCCCCATCGGTGAGAATCTCGCGTTGCGGATTCATCGTGACGACCGTTCCTCGGATGATCTGCATCCCCCAAAGTATGGGCCGAAGATCTCGCGTCAGCGACCTGAACGGCATAGCGTCATCCGCGATGAGCACACCAGCCGACATTGTCAGCAGCTATTTGGATGCCTTCTCACGAGGAGATCCGGATGAGATTGCTGGCTTGGTTGCAGCAGGGTTTCACAACGAGCACCTCAGCTCGATTGCGTCGAGCTGTATTGGCATCGACGAGTACCGGCGGCGGCTGCCCAACTTCTTGGCGACGTTCGTCGACCGGAGCTATGCGGTGATCGAGGTCGTCGAACAGGGCACCGAGTCGCAGGCGCAGGTGGTGGTGCGTTACGACTTCACGGCGCTGTACGAGGGCATGCCGATCGACATTCCTGGGGTGATGTGGTTCACGGTTGAGAACGGCTTGATTGCGAAACGCACGGACGTGTGGGACAGCGGAATTTTCGTGGCTCAAACAGCGACAACTGGCTGAGCCCACACGGCGAACAACGGGTCGCCCGACGCGCCCGGGTTTCTCATCTGCGTGGCCGGCTCGCCGAAACTGGCGGTCATGTCGAAGTAGGTCTCGACGATGTGGCACCGGCCGCGGTCGTCGGTGTGTAGCCAGCCACGGATCGCCTTGGTCGGGAAGCAGCGATTCGAGAACGTGCAGACGAAGATGCCGCCCGGTCGTAGTACCCGGGCTGCCTCGGCGAAGACATCGAGCGGTTTGGTCAGATAGTCGACCGAGACACAGCAGGTCACCGCCTCGAACGTGGCGTCGTCGAAGGGCAGCGTCGGTTCGACGTTGAGATCGCGCACGAGCCGTTCATCGGCCATCCCATTGGCAGCGAGCTCGGCTGCGTTCATGCCGGTGACGGTCAGACGCTCCGGCTTGGCCGAAAAGTGTGAGATCCACGACGAACAGATGTCGAGCACCGGGCCCGAGCTCGGGCCGGCGAGCCCGAGTTCGTCGTAGAGCGCGCTGACCGCAGCGATTGCACCGTCATCGATGTGCGTGACCAACCGATCAAACGCGTAGAACTCGCCATCGTCGGTTTCGTCGGTCCGGGAGAAGAACCCCGCAGGGAACACTGTGTCGTGTCGGTCGTCCATCTCTTGACGATCTCACACAGCGTCTGCATCGAGGAGGTCGAGGTCACTCCACTTTGAATCTTGACGCCTGAGCGCCCGAGAGCACTGGGCTCACTTCCTTGACGTGACCAACGGTGTGAGCATGACCGTCCAAAGCCCGAACCGGTGACGTCGACGATGATGATGTTGGGCTGCGTGATCGTGGTGAGCGCTGCGGTCGCGACAGCGTTGTTGCTCGTGTTTGTGCAGCGGCTGGGTGCAACGTTCCGCGATCAGCTCAATTGGCAGTCGCATATTGAATGCGTCGACGATGTCGACCTCGCCAGACTCCCGAAGGTCCAACGGCTACTCGTCGACCACCTTCCGGACGAGCGACTCATATCCGGCGATTTGCTGCGGACTGAAGGCGAGTCCGACGGCGGACCATCGACGGTATGGGCGGCGGTAGACGACTTCGCCATCGGCGCGCATGGGGTCGCAAATCCGATACGGCCAAGAAAGTCTGCGACACGAGCAGTCATTTGCCGATGGAGGCGATGCCTGAGATCGCCGGATGTTCAATTTCCATTGTCTGCTCTGACTGTCGTGATCTCCCACAGACCGTCCGATGAGCGGTGAGAAGTCGCGACAAAACGAAAATACGCTGAGGCGGGGGGGGGAGCGGGGAGCGGGCTTGGCGTGAGGGTCCACCTGTGGGTGCAGGGATCACGCCATCGTTCCAGCGCGCGAATCGGCTTTATCACACGATCTACGTGACCGGCCTCGTCGACTTGGAAGCCCGGCGGGTGGTCGACAT
>JBLIMF010000008.1:0-35962 GCA_047638615.1 Gammaproteobacteria bacterium | reverse complement strand
TGTGGCGTCGTCGCTGCCGCATGCCGCAAAAATCAGGCCAGCGGCCATGATTCCAGCGACAGAACGTTGAATACGTGATGTTCGCATGTTCTCCCCTAAATGGTTTGGTTGGTACCGATTGCTCGGCGTTTCACCGGTGACGCTCAGAAACAGTAACTCGACGTTTCCGTCATGCCAGTTGCTCCCCCTACGCACCGAGATCTTCTCTTCGATGTTCGACCGAAAGCGTAGTTGGTCAGCTCTCGTCAGCAGTATTCACACTGCTGAGCATGTCGCTGCCCGTTTGATTGCTGATGCCCTCGACGCCATCGGCTTGCAATGCGGCTCCCGCCCCGGCCACACCGAGCGCAGGTGTTTGTGGCAGCACTTGCACGAATCGGTTGCGGATTTTTCGGACGCCAGAGATGACGCCCCCCGGCAGCACAAACGTGATGACGATTAGGCCGATACCCAGGATCAACCCGCCGGTGGGTCCCTGCAACCAGCGTTCCGGAACGCCCGGAAAGTTCTGAGTCGACGAGGCCCAGTCAGGAACGAAGGCGATGACCAAGCCACCGATGACAGCGCCGGACAACGTGCCGACACCACCGACGACCATGCCGACAATAAACAGGATCGAGATGAGCTGCGTGAAGTCGCCTTCGGACGCAATGCCAAGCTCGGCAACGTAAATCATGCCGCCGACGCCACCGAGGGCCGACGCAACACCGAATGACATCGTCTTGTGAAAGCTGAGGCTCATGCCATTGACAGCAGCCGAGGTCTCGTTGTCGCGGACCGCACGGATTGCCCGGCCCGGCCGGCTCTTGATGAGGTTGCTCACCAGCTTGAAACAGACCAGGGCAAGAATCACCATCAAGAAGAAGGTCCAGACACGCTGTTCCTCCTTACTCGACATCCCGCCGCCACCACCGAAGTACTGACCAATGAGTGGCAACTTATGCAGTGTGTCGACGATCCCGTCAAGCGGCACCCAGCCAGGCGGAACGAAGTCCGAATCGACCTGCTTGCCGGCGGCGCCTCCGGTGTATGGAAGGAGGAAGTCAAGCTTGATCAGCGACGGAAAGATCGCCGCCAAACCGAGCGTGACAAGTGCCAGGTACAGGCCCCTAATCCTCAGTGCCGGAATGCCGAACACCAAGCCGAACACGAAGCAAACCGGAACCACGACCAGCAACGACGTAAACCAAGCCCAGTTCTGGTCAGCAACCAGCCAGGCAGAGATGTAGGCACCGGTGCCGAAAAAGAAGCCCTGGCCAAGCGACAACTGGCCGGTGAAGCCTGCGACCACTTGCAGCCCGAGAATCGCCACCATGAACGAGATTGACTTGGTGACTCGGGTGATGCTCAGCTTGTAGCTGTTATCGAACAGCGTGATGGAGCCAGTGTCGTTGTACGCGAACGCAACAATCAGGATCAACAGGGTAAGCAGCGCAAACCCGGCGACCTTGTAGGCGCGATGTTGATTCGTGCCTTCAGTGAATTGGAATTTTGGTGATGTTGTAGCCATTGTTCTTTTCCTCAGACCCGTTCAACTTGCGGCGTGCCGAACAGCCCAGATGGTTTAAACAGCAAGACCAGCATGAGCACCGCCACCGCGGCAAGCAAGCTGAGCTCGCTCGGAATGCCGAGATACGGCACCCCGATCGATTGGACGAGGCCAATGGCGAGACCGCCGGCGATCGCACCACCGAGACTGTCGAGGCCGCCGAGTGCAGCAGCCGAGACGGCGAAGATGAGGCCCGTGACCATGACGTTCGGTTCGAGCTGGCGGAACGGTGAGGCAACGAAGACGCAGACGCCCAGGGTGCCGACCGCCGCGGCCATCGCCCAACCGAACTGCAACGTCGGCCCGACCTTGATGCCGGCGAGTTCGCTCGACTCAAGGTTCGATGACACCGCTCGGAAAGCGAGTCCGATCTTGGTCTTGTTGAGCAGCAACGTGAGGCCGCCAGCAACGACTGCGATCGTGGCGATTGTGCCAATCGTGTACCAGGAGAGCGTCGCCGTATTCCAGGTCAGCGCGTTGCCAGACGGAAACAGCTCCGGAAACGCACGAGGGTCGAACCGCCAGATGATGCCGGCGAGTGCGTTGATCGCGAGGAATAGTCCAAGCGTGATGATGACAAGCGGTAAGTGATCTGCCGGATCGAACGGCCGAATGAGCGTCCGCTCGACGCCCGCTGCGAGGACGGCGCTGATCGCCATCGCGCCAATGACGGCAATCCACATCGGGAGACCGCGTTCGGTTGCCAGCACGAGGGCGATGAATCCGCCGAACATGGCAAACTCGCCTTGGGCAAAGTTGATCAGTGTGGTCGCCTTGAAGATCATGACCAATGCCATAGCGATCAGGGCGTAAGTGGCTCCGTTGGACAGGCCATCAGAGATGCGATTAAGAAAGAGTTCCATTGATTTTTCCCCTCAGACTCCGAGGTATGCCTTGCGGATGGCGTCGTCGTTGATTAATTCGTCAGCCGGACCTTCGGCGAAAATTGCTCCGGACTCGAGGACGTAGCCCCGGTCGCCGATGCCGAGTGCAAGCCGTGCGTTCTGTTCAACCACGAGCATCGTCGTGCCGGTCTCCTTATTGATTTCGGCGAAGCGCTCGAACAGCTCCGCCACAATGATCGGGGCCAGCCCAAGCGACGGTTCGTCGAGCAATAACAGGCTGGGACGGGACATGAGCGCCCGAGAGACGGCGAGCATCTGTTGCTCACCGCCGGAAAGCGAACCGGCGCGCTGATTCTTGCGCTCCCGGAGAACGGGGTAAACGTCGAACCACTGCTCGATGTCTTTGTCGATTTCGTTGTCATCTCGAATGTAGGCACCAACTCGGAGGTTGTCCTCGACGGACAACTCGGGAAGGGTGCCCCGGCCCTGCGGGACGTGTGCGACACCTTTACGCACGAGGTCGGGGGCCTTCGCACTGCTGATGTCCTCGCCACGCAGCGTGATCGAGCCCGTGCAGGCAATCATTCCCGACACCGCTCGCAGTGTCGTGGTCTTGCCGGCGCCATTGGCCCCGAGGATGATCACGATCTCGCCGTCGGCGACATGGAAGTCCAAGCCGTGGAGGACCTGAATCTGGCCGTACCCGCCTTCAAGACTCTTGACGTCGAGGACGAGTTCGGGAGTTGTGCTGGTTTCGCTCATGCGGGTGCTCCTAGGTACGCCTCGATCACGGCAGGATTTTCCTGCACTTCAGCCGGCAGGCCTTCAGCGATCTTGCGGCCAAAGTCGAGAACGACGACGTTCTCGGAGATGCTCATCACGAGTCCCATGTGGTGCTCAACGAGGAGGATGGTCAGGTTGTAATCGGTCCGGATCTTTCGAATGACTGTCGACAGTTCATCGACTTCGCTGTGTGTGAGGCCCGTCGCCGGTTCGTCGAGCATGAGCAGCTTGGGGTGGCCAATGAGGCAGCGGGCGAGTTCGATTCGCTTGAGAGTGCCGTAAGGAAGACCGGCGCATTGCTGGAAAGCAAATTCTGCGAGGCCGAGGTCGGTCAGAATCGTGTACGCCTCGGAGGCCAACTCTTTCTCTTCCTTCTTGCGCCCGATGTTGAGCATTGCAGTCCCGAAGTTCTGCTTGCTCCGCACATGAGCACCAGCCATCACATTCTCGATCACGCTCATGCGTGGCCAGAGCGCCAAGTTCTGGAACGTCCGGAAGATTCCGGTCTTGGCAATTAAGTGTGGCGGCGTCTTCAACAGGTCCACCCCGTTAAAGCTCAGCGTTCCAGCGGTCGGGTCATAGATGCGACTGATGACGTTAAACATCGTCGTCTTCCCCGCGCCATTGGGACCGATGAGGCCACAAATCTGTCCTTCTTCGATGTCGAAGGTCATTCCGCTGAGAGCAACAATGCCCCCAAACCTGACTTCGACGTCTTTCACTTCCAGCATTGCCATCGACGTAAGCCCCCTGATGTTCGTCGGTGTGTTGGGGAACGTAGCACGCAGCCCCAATCGGCCAAAGAACCGGACGGTTCAAGGACGAAGGTGGGAAGGTACCAGGCGGCCCGTTTAAGTACCGCACTGAAACACCCCAACGCGACGAAGTTTCGCGAAGGTGAGAAAATTCGAAATCTCGACCGGCCGATGTGAGTCCACAGACGTCCTTGCCTAGAGTCGGGGTCGTGCAGACAACGCGACTTACCGCACTGCTCGTTGCCGCGGGGCTAGGTGTTGCAGCATGCAGCGCCGAAGTTGCGGTCACCGCAACACGCTCCGATGTCTCCGAAGCAGCAACCACAGCGCCCCCGTTAGAGCCGGGTACACCCGACACCGAGGCTGACGGCACAACGCCCTCCACGTCAGGCGGCGAGACGACGACCTCCGGCGAGCCAGCCACACCACCGCCAGCGACCGCGACCGCGACCGCTCCGATCGTCGTCGATCCCGACGCCATCAACTTCGGTCCGAACAAGCCAACCCAGCCATACGACAATTTCCTGCTCGCCACACTCGCCGACCTCGATATTTGGTGGGAGCAGACCTACCCCGAGGTGTACGGGCAAGCCTGGCAACCGCTCAGGGGCGACGTGTACGCCGCATATCCGCAGCGGCCAGATGATCTCCCTGGTTGCGGCGAGCCGCGCACGTCCTACGACGACGTCCAACAGTTCGTGGCGTTCTATTGCGGCCTCGACGACTTCATCATCTACGACGACGGTGACGGCGGCCTACTTGCCCAACTCGCCGACAACTTCGGCGCCGGAACGATCGGCATCGTGTTGGCACACGAGTACGGCCACGCCATCCAGCAGCGCAGCGGCGTCCTGGCACAAAACCTCCCAACAGTCACGACAGAACAGCAGGCCGACTGCTTCGCAGGCGCTTGGGCGGGCCGTGCGGCACGAGGCGAAGGTGGCATCACGTTCTCCGATGCCGACGTCCGCTCCGGTCTGATTGCCATGCTCGAAGTGCGTGATCCCGTGGGCATCGACCAGTTCACGCCCGGCGGCCACGGGTCTGGATTCGATCGGGTCGGCGCCTTCCAGGTCGGCTTCCGTGAGGGCGCAGTTCGCTGCGGCGATCTCATCGACGATCCCCTCCCGCTGATGCCGAACCAGTTCAACGACAACGACGACTTCGCCAACGAAGGCAATGCACCGTTCGGATTCGACGCTGGAGACCCCGAGACCGGCCAGGGCGCCGAGTTGTTCGGCTTCCTGGTTCCCGACCTCAACCTCTTCTGGGGCGTCGATGCTGCCCTTGCCAACTTCACCCCGCTCACGCTCGTGCCTGTCCAGAGCGACGCCGAGGCAGCGTGTCCCGATCTCGAGCCCGGCCTCGAGAACGGCGCTGCCCTCTGTCCGTCAAACAACACCGTCTTCCTCAACGAGCCGGTCGCTCGCAACCTGTACGAACAAAAAACGTTCGGCGACTTCTCATTGGGCTATCTGATCGGCGTCGCCTGGGCCGAGGCAGCCCAGCGCTCATTCGGATCGACGATCGAAGGCGAACGTCGCGAGCTGATCAACGATTGCCTCGCCGGGGCATGGGTGCAAACAGTCATCCCCGTCGACTTCGAGCTATCCCAGCCCCGCGCTGCAGGCCGAACATCGATCGTCTCGCCCGGAGACCTCGACGAAGCGGTTCGAACTGCCATCTTGATCGCCGACCTCGGCGCCGCCGACAACGTGCTCGGAAGCTCGTTCGAGAAGGTCGACGCGTTCCGCGATGGCGTCATCGGCGGGCTTGACGCCTGCGCAAACTGACGTTCAGTTCAGTTCAGTTCAGTTCAGCGCGTGGGCGATGATCGCAGCCAGTTCAACCGGGCGATCGCCTTGCACGCTGTGGCCAGCGCCGTCGACGAGGTACACATCCATGTCGGGTTGCAGCCGTTGCGCCTCTGCCACGTCAGCATCGTCGACAACGGGCGAGAGCGACCCACGGACCAACGTCAGCGGGCACGCCACGCTGGCAAAGTCGTCCCACATCGGGTTGCGCGCTTCGTCGCTGATCACGTCGGCTTCCGGCATGCCTGACGATTCACCCTCGTCGCTTTCGAGACGATTGGTCCGGTCGTAGTTCCACTGCCACGAACCGTCGGCCACGGAATGTGCGTTGTGCAAGATGCCGCGGCGTAGCGACGACTCGGAACGAGTCGGATTGAATTCGATCGTTCTGGCCAGCAGGTCGTCAAAACTTGTGAACGACTGCGGGCCATTGACGAAGTCGATGATCGCCTTGGCTTTCTTCTGATTGACCCCTGGCGTGATGTCGACCATCACCAGCGACCGCACCAGATCGGAGTGCTGATGAGCCAGCATCATCGACGTCAATCCACCGAGCGACATCCCGACGACAAGCCTCGCATCTGGCGCGTGCTGACGGACTGCTACTGCGACGTCATCAGCAAGATTCGCCGGCGAATACGCCCCATCTGACCGCCACGACGAGTGCCCGTGGCCCGGCAAGTCGACCATCAGCGCAGGCCGGCCGAGCGCGAGTGCCACCGTGTCCCAGGTGTGCGCGTTCTGCGCACCTCCATGAACAAAGACGACCTCGGCAGCGCCAGGCTCACCCCAGGTCAACGCACTGATCGAGCGACCATCATCGAGTTGAACATGTCGGCGAACAACGGTCGGAATGGCCACGTCCAGGGAGAACTCGGCAATGTTCTCGTGGAACAACCCGAACTCGTCGTAGTCGGATGCAGGGCCAGCTGTTTCACTCACGTGGGCAACGCTAGTCCTGCAGGAATGGCTGATCAGCCTCCGGCGTCGGTCTCGCCACTGCCGACAGTTGTGGTCGTCGTTGTCGTGGTGGTTGTCGGCGGCTTCGTTGTCGTCGTCGGTACCGGGGCCACGGTCGTCACCACCGGGGCCTGCGTGTTAGCGGGCGCCTGCGTCGTTTCTGGCGTCGTGTCAGCCACCGTCGTCGTGGTTTCTGGGACGGTGGTCGTCGTCGTCGAAGTCGACACGTAGTCGGGATCGATCCAGTTGAAGGTCGGCGGTGGCGAGCCGGCCGCCTCGGGCTCATTTTCGCCGTCCCACACAAAGACTTGGTCGCCGTTGCCCATCAGTTCCTGCATGGTTTCGGAGATATTCAGTGGGATCCGGATACATCCGTGCGACGCACCCTGCAGCGGAACGTTGAGGGCACCGTGGATTGCAATCCCGTAGTTGAAGTAGACCGGATTCCACATGCCGCCAAGCGCGCTCTGTCGGATGCCTTCGACTTCGCGATAGACGGTGAACACGCCACCGGGAGTGTTTGAGATGCCGCACTCGCCCCGCACCAACGGTTCTTCGCCATCACGGTTGCCGTACTCGCCCGGGCTGATCGTTACTTCTTCGCACCACTGTTCGTTGCTGCCACTCGACATGTGCGTAATCATGACCGGCTGGTTGTCGTGATAGATCGCCAACACCTGCTCGGGCAGGTATACCTCGGTGTGGTTGGGCGTGGCGTTCGGCCGACGCGGCTGGATGACAAACGGGTCCTGCAGTTGATCCCACATGTCGGGGGTGACCTTGCCGGTCGGCGCGTTGCTCGCTGTTCCGAGGACCAACTTTTCGTAGGCCCAGATCGCCTTGATGGTCTGGTCACCATAGATCCCGTCGGTCGGACCCGGGACGAAACCAAGTTCGGTGAGTCGTTCTTGCACGAGCTTGACGTCGTCGCCGGCAAGCCCCTTCGACAGGGTGCGTTCAAGCCGGACCTTGATGACCGGTGCCGTCGTTTCTACCGAGCCGATCACGTCAGGGATGGATTCGGGAACCTCCAGCACGCTCGCTGAGGAATCAATGACGAACGCTGCGTCAGCGGGCACCCGCTCAGCAACGCCATCGTCGCCACCACCGCCGAGCGCGACGCCAGCCAACACGACTGCACCGAGTAGACCAGCTGCCGCCACGGCTGGCAACCATTTGGCAGCCTGGCTCGGAGTGTGCTCTCGATCAGGTGGACGCGGTCGGCGTGAAGTCTCGTTCATGAGTGACGGGAAATTCTGTGTGAGCCCGGACTGTCCTCCGAATCTCTCTCCAAACGATAGCAATGCTGGTCAGGCAGCGTTCGTCGCGCGGCCAGCAGTTCGACACAGTTTCTTTATTGCGTCAGTTCTTATCGATGACCGGAGTGATTCCGTCGAGGGCACCTCGCAGCTCACGCATCTCCCGGAGGATCGTAAGAATGATTCCAGGCGAGCTGAGCGTCGACTCGCCGCGGGTCCGCGGGAAGTAATCAACACCGAACTGCAGCATCTCGTAGCCAAGCCGAGTCGCTCGGATGACGAGTTCCGCATCGATGAACGAGCCTTCGCTCTGCAACTCGATGTGATCGAAGACCTTGGCCCGGCAGAGCTTGAATGCGAAGTTGATGTCGCGCGCCTTCACCCCGAACAGGGTGCGGATCAGCAGGTTGTACCAAAAGGTGTAGATAGTGCGGAGATAGCCCTCGCCCGTGCGATCGAACCGGTAAGCGCTGATGATGTCGGCGTCGTAGTCGATCATCAGGCGTACTGCTCGAGGCAGCTCCGCCATGTCGAAAGGCAAGTCAGCGTCGGTGTAGAGAATCAGGTCGCCGGTCGCTGCCGCGAAACCGGTCTTTATAGCCCCACCCAGCTTGCGGTTCTTCTCGTGGTGGATGACCCTGACACGCGGATCGACTGCCGCGATTGCGTCAGCGATCTCTGCGGTGCGATCGGTCGACGCATCGTTGACGATAATCAATTCGTAGTCGTCGATGTCGCCAGCCTCAATAAGCGCCGCGCACGCCCGGCGCGCAGCCGTCAGCGCACGGTCGACGTACTCCTCTTCATTCCACATAGGGTAGAAGATCGAGAGCTTGTTGAAGGGCGCTCCGGTCTGGTCACTCGTCATGTGGGGCAGAGGGTAGCTGCCGGGGAAGTCAGCGCTACAGCGCCTACAGTCGAGGCTGTGCCAGAGTCGACGAACACGACCGATTCCCGCCCAGGCCTTCCACCTCCGATGCCCGCCGTGATGGCGCCCCCGCCGGTCCAGCATCACCCCGGCCAGGTCACTGCGGGCTGGCAGATGATGCTGGGCGCCGCGTGGACCGCAGCGTTTTTCGCATTCAGCGCTGTCTGGAAGACCAGCCAGGACATCGGCATCGGCACGTGGTGGCTGGGTGCTCGAGCTCAGCCGCAGTCGGTCACGGTTAAGGTAATTCCCTTCGCTTTGGCAATCGTCATCGGGCTCGCTGCGATCTACAACCTTCGTCGGGTCGCCTTGATCAGCCTCGCCGGCTCACTCGCCGTCGCCCTCATTGCCGTCTTTGATATCTCCCGATCGGGCGGATTAGCTGCAATCGAGTTTGCGATCGCTGCCAGCCTGGCCGTCATTTCGGTCGGCGCATTAACCGGTACGTACCGGGCTGCCAGCACCACCGAATCAGCCGTCTGACTGGCCGTAAAACCGTCGCCCGGGCGGCTATCTGATCTATCAATCTCGGTCCTGTCGGCGCGGGTACGTGAGCCGACGCAGTCGCGGCGATATCGTCGGTTCCCATGTCTGACGCCAAGCAGGTCCCCGGTGGATCCAACGCCAAGGTCCTCATGTCGCTCCCCGTTGGCGAACGCGTCGGCATTGCCTTCTCTGGCGGGCTCGACACATCAGCCGCGGTGGCGTGGATGCGTGAGCGAGGTGCCATCCCCTACACATACACCGCCGACCTGGGTCAGCCGGATGAGCCTGATCTCGAGGGTGTTCCGGCGCGCGCCAAGCAGTACGGGGCCGAAGAAGCGCGCATCGTCGATTGCCGCGACGAATTAGTCCGCGAGGGCCTCATCGCCATCCAGTGTGGTGCGTTCCACATCGGCTCCGGTGGCAAGACCTACTTCAACACCACTCCCCTGGGCCGCGCCATCACCGGCACGCTGCTCGTGCGGGCAATGGCCGACGACGGCGTCGACATCTGGGGCGACGGGTCCACGTACAAGGGCAACGACATCGAGCGCTTCTATCGCTACGGGTTGCTCGTCAACGAGAACTTGCGCATTTACAAGCCGTGGCTCGACCCCACGTTCGTCGACGAGCTCGGTGGGCGCCAGGGCATGAGCGAGTTCCTGCAGGAACGCGGTCTGCCGTACCGCGACTCGGTCGAGAAGGCGTACTCCACCGACGCCAACATCTGGGGTGCGACCCACGAAGCGAAGGCGCTCGAGGAACTCGACACCCCGATGGAGATCGTCACTCCGATCATGGGCGTTCCATTCTGGGACGAGAGCATCGCGATCGAGACCGAAGACGTCACCGTGCGCTTCGAAGAGGGCTGGCCGGTTGCGATCAACGGCGAACGCTTCGACTCGCAGGTCGAGTTGGTCAATGAAGCAAACCGGATCGGCGGCCGCCACGGGCTCGGGATGAGCGATCAGATCGAGAATCGGATCATTGAGGCCAAGTCCCGCGGCATCTATGAAGCCCCCGCGATGGCCCTTCTGCATGCCTGCTACGAACGCCTCGTCAACGGCATCCACAATGAGAACACGATCGAGAACTATCGCACGATGGGCCGCCGCCTCGGCCGCCTGCTCTACGAGGGCCGCTGGTTCGACCCTCAGAGCCTGATGCTGCGCGAGCCGCTCATGCGTTGGATTGGTTCGGTCGTGACGGGTGAGGTCACCCTGCGTCTTCGGCGCGGCGACGACTACTCGATCCTCAACACGGTGTCCGACAATCTCACCTACGTGCCCGACCGCCTTTCGATGGAGCGCGTGGAAGACCAGCCGTTCGGCCCACTCGATCGCATCGGCCAGCTCACGATGCGCAACCTCGACATCACCGACACTCGGAACAAACTCAACCTGTATCAAGGCATCGGCACCCTCGAGTCCGGCGACATCACCAAAGCCCTCGATAGCTGATGTCCGGTCGCACTGTGCCTGACACAGTGTGACCGAGGTACCCGCAGAGTCTGCAGGCCGGGACGCGCTTGAGGCAGCAGGGCGAGCGTCAACGGGTGGGGGCGAGGGCCTGGACGATGCCGGCGATGAGACGGGCGCGTTCTGGCATCGTGGCGACGATGACGTGTTCGGTGTCGGCGTGGGCTCCACCGCCGACGGCTCCGAGACCATCGAGCGTCGGGATGCCGATTGCTGCGGTGAAGTTGCCGTCGCTGCCGCCGCCCACAGCAAATCCTTCGATTCCAGGCGACACCTGCTGAGCGATCGGAAACAGTGATGCGGATGCCGACTCAGGCATCGGAGGACGGCCAATGAGCCCGCTCACTTCGACGGATGCGCCGTCAACCTGCGCAGTGAGTGCTGCCATCGCCGCTTCGACCCGGGCCTTCTCATCAGCGGACTCGACGCGGGCGTCGACCTTGATCAGCCCGTGGGCCGGCACGACGTTGTCGGTGCTGCCGACTTTGGCGACCGTCGGGGTGACGGTGGTGCCGACGCTTGCATCACCGATCTGGTTGATCGCGAGCACCTGGTGCGATGCCTCGACCAGCGCGTTGATGCCCTTCTCGGGTTCGAGGCCGGCATGGCTCGCTCGCCCAGTGATCACAACATCAAAGGTGCCGCAGCCCTTCCGACCGGTTTTGAGGCCGCCACCATCGGCTGACGGCTCAAGCACCAGCACGTTGCCGCACGCTGTGGCGCGCTCTTCGATGAAGGCACGCGACTCGTGCGAGCCGATCTCTTCATCGGCGCTGAACAGCAACTCGACATGCGAGCAGTCGTCGAGTGAGGCGAGCCCATGCAACGCCTGGACGATGCCAGCAAGCATGTCGAAGCAGCCCGGCCCGGTCATCACGCCGTCGGTGACGGCGAATGGCAGCCGTTCGAGCGTGCCCATCGGGAACACGGTGTCGTGGTGGCCGAGCAACATCACTGTCGTCTCGTCGCCGCCTTTCCAATGAACGTGCGGGCCCTTCGGCGAGTCGACGAGCTCACATGTTCCGCCGATGTGACGCTCGATCATCGACGCCAACGCAATGGCTGACTTGTGGAGTTGCGGAAGATCACCCGACGGCGACTCAATCTCGATCAACGTCCGGGTGTCAGCGATCATCGCGTCGAGGTCAAACACAGTCATGCGTGCAGCGTAGATACAACGTCGGCGACTGGCACAACGTGGCCCTCAACTGGGCCACGTTGTCAGTCAGATGTTGGGTCGTCAGACGGGTTGTCAGACGGGTCGTCAGACGGGTTGTCAGACGGGTTGTCAGATCGAGAAGCCGCCGAGTTTCACTTCGAGGTATTCAGCGATGCCTTCGTGGCCGCCCTCTCGACCTAGGCCCGAGTCGCCCATGCCGCCGAACGGGGCAGCAGCCGACGTCGGGTTGACGTCATTGACGCCGATGATCCCGAACCGGAGCCGTTCAAACGTCCGCATGGCCGTCGACAGGTTCTGTGTGTACACGTAGGCGGCGAGCCCGTAGTTGGTGTCGTTGGCCATGGCAACGACTTCGTCAACGTCGCTGTAGGTGATGACCGGGGCCACTGGTCCGAAGGTCTCTTCGCGTCGAATCAGCATGTCCTCGGTGACGCCGGTGACGAGGGTCGGTGCATAAAAGTGCCCCCGGTCGAAGGCTTCGCCGGTGAGCCGTTGACCGCCGACGGGAACCTCAGCACCCTTGGCCCGTGCGTCGTCGACCTGGTTGGCAACTTTGGCGACCGCTGCTTCGTTGATCAGCGGGCCGACACCGACACCTTCGTCCATACCGTTGCCGGCCTTCACGCGGCCGACGCGCTGGATCAGTGTGTCAACGAATGCGTCGTGCGCCGACTCGTGCACGTACAGGCGGTTCGGACTAATGCATGCTTGCCCCGAATTGAGGAACTTTAAGGCCGCTGCGCCCTTCGCTGCGTGCACCGGATCGGCATCGGGGAACACGATGAATGGCGCGTGTCCTCCGAGCTCGACCGAGACGCGCTTGAGGTTGCTGGCTGCTGATCCAGCAAGCATCTTGCCGACCGCGGTCGACCCGGTGAAGGTGAGCTTGCGGACGCGCTCGTCAGTGCAGAACACCTCGCCGATCGGCTTGGGGTCCAGAGCTGTGACGAGGTTGATGACGCCGGCAGGAGCACCGACGTCGGCGAATATCTGGAAGATCGCGCGGGCACAAAGCGGCGTTGCCTCCGCGGCTTTCAGTACGAGCGTGCAGCCTGCCGCGAGCGCTGGACCCATCTTCCTGGTCAGCATTGAGATCGGGTAATTCCACGGCGTGATTGCAGCAACGACGCCGACCGGTTGCTTGAGGACGAGGAAGCGTTGATCGGCACGCGCCGACGGCAACCACTCCCCTGCCACGCGCTTTGCTTCTTCGGCGTACCAGCGGAGAAAGTCGGCGCCGTACTTCACTTCGGCAGCCGACGCCTTCAGCGGCTTGCCCTGCTCGCGCGTCATCAGCTCAGCGAGTTCCTTCGACCTTTCGGTCATCAACTGCCAGGCGCGATACAGAAGGTCAGCGCGGTCGTACGCCGTTGTTTGGGACCATGAGTCGAATGCTGCGTCGGCTGCCGCTACGGCGGCCCGAGCATCGTCGGCACCGCCATCTGGCACCGTGTCGATCACCTCACCTGTTGCGGGGTTGGTCACCTCAAACCTTCGCCCCGATGTTGCCTCGACCCACTCGCCATTGATGAACATGACGCGCAGCGTAGAACCCGCCTCGCTGTCGCGGCGAGATACAACGTTGTGCCAGACCACGATGACACTCGGATCCGAGGGTTGTCTCTCGGTACCGTCGCTCTCATGGACGCACATCAGTGGTTGGAAGATGTCGAGGGCGACAACGCATTGGCATGGGTGACTGAACGCAACGCTGTTGCTGAGGCGACGCTTTTCGTCGACCCTCAGTTCGAACCGATCAGGGCGTCAACGCTCGATGTACTCGAAGCCGATGACCGCATCGCGTACCCATCTCGCCATGGCGACCTCGTCCACAACTTTTGGACCGATGCCGAACACCGTCGCGGTCTCCTGCGGCGCACAACGTGGGCTGACTACGTCGGCGGTGAGCCCGAGTGGGAGACGATCCTCGACCTCGACGCGCTGTGCGCGGCCGAGAACGAATCATGGGTATTTCGTGGCTCGTCAACGCTGCGCCCCGATCGGCGGCGAGCGCTCATCGAGCTATCACCCGGAGGCTCCGACGCTTCGGCCACACGCGAGTTCGACCTTGTTGAGAAGCGATTCATTCCTGAGTCGGAAGGCGGCTTCGTGCGGCCCGTCGCCAAGGGCAGCCTGACGTGGATCGACGCCGACACGGTCTACGTGAGCAGCGACTTTGGGCCTGGCAGCCTGACTCGGTCCGGGTATCCGCGAACCGTTCGGCGGTGGAGCCGCGGCACACCGATCGCAGACGCCGAGATTGTCTTCGAGGGCGACGAAGCCGATGTCGCTGTCGGCGTCGGCGTGTCGGCGATGGACGGCTTCAGACATCACGTCGTCGAGCGCTCCCCGGACTTCTTCACCACGCGCACGTCGATCCTGCGCGAGGGCAAGTTCGTGTCCGTTGACGTTCCCGACGATGCCGAGGTCAGCTTCCACGAACGATGGATCTTCATCACGCCTCGTTCTGACTTCGAACATCAAGGCCAATCATTTTCGACCGGGTCACTGCTCGTTACCGACATCGACGGCTTCCTTGCCGGCACCTCAGAACTCACTGCGCTGTTCACACCGACGCCAACCGCCTCGCTCGGTGGCTTTTCCTGCACCCGTCATCGGGTCGTACTCAACGTGCTCGACGACGTCCGCAACGCACTCTCCGTTGCCACCCCGCCCGCATCGACAGGCGACAGCTGGAGCATCGAGAAGCTCTCCGGTGCACCAGACGCCTGGACCCTGTCGGCAAGCGCCGTCGACGGAGCCGAACGCGACGACATCTGGCTCGTCGGTACCGACTTCGTGACCCCTGAGTCGCTGTTCGTGCTCTCGCTCGATGACGGCGCGCCGCCACAACTACTCCGTCAGGCCCCTGCCCGTTTCGATGCGGCCGACCTGGCGATTGAACAGCACTTCACGGTGAGCGCCGACGGAACCCGTGTGCCGTACTTCCTGGTTGGTTCAAATGAAGCCCTCGCGGCCACCGACGGATCGTGCCCCACCCTCTTGAGCGGTTACGGCGGGTTCGAGATCGCGCGCACCGCTGCCTATTCGGCGGTCATCGGCCGGTCGTGGCTCAGCCCCGAATCTGGTGTCGGCGGCGTGTACGTGCTGGCCAACATCCGCGGGGGTGGCGAGTACGGGCCGGCCTGGCACCGTGCGGGCCTCCGGGAAAAGCGTCCCCGTGTGTACGAGGACTTCGAGGCAGTGGCCCGAGCGATCATCGAGCGTGGCATCACGTCACCGGCACGGCTCGGCATCTCGGGAGGCAGCAACGGGGGCCTACTCGTCGGCAACATGTACGTGCGTACGCCCGAACTCTTCGGCGCCGTCGTCTGCCAGGTCCCACTCCTCGATATGCAGCGCTACCACCTCTTACTCGCTGGCGCCTCCTGGATGGCCGAGTACGGCGACCCCGACGACCCGAACGACTGGGCCTATCTGCAAGGCTATTCGCCGTACCACCTCGTGGATCCCGGCGCTGCTTACCCGCCGATCCTGCTGACAACGTCAACGCGAGACGACCGGGTCCATCCCGGCCATGCTCGCAAGATGGCGGCGCTTCTGGAATCAGCTGGCAAAGACGTCACGTACTGGGAAAACATCGAGGGTGGTCACGGCGGCGCAGCCGACGCCAGCCAGCAAGCCACCATGCAAGCCCTGATCTTCACTTTTCTGCGCACTCGCCTCGCCTGACCCCTCCCCAGCCAGCCCGTTTGCGTCGAAAGACGGGTTGGCATCCACACCGGAAGCTCGACACAAACGTTGGCAGGCCTAAGTGGCAGAGTGTGCGGATGCAACGACGGGCCAGCCTGGCAGTTCTCTCCGCACTCGCACTGGTCAGCGCTGCCTGCTCCGGCGGTAGCGACGATGCTGCGCCGGGCGCCGACGCTTCCGTTGTCACGCAGGCCCCGAACACGGAGCCTCCGGCCACCGATGTGCTCGTTGAAGCTTCGCCTGCCACCGATGGTGCTCTCAAGACGGCCGAGCCGTCGTTGATGGACCGCCTGCCGATCGTTGAACCAGACTTTGACGTTTCATCCGGCGTGGAGCAAGTCGCGATCACGGGCGCCACGCCAGGATCGACCGTCAGCATCGTCACGACGACCATGGCGGATGAGGACCGGCCCGAGGGAGCCGTGAGCGAGCCTGCCAGCGGAGGCCAAATCGATGCATACGGCTCGTTCCTGTTCCGCAACCTCGACGCCTCGACCGACTGGCGTCTCGTTGTCGACGACGCCGGCATCACTGATCCAATCGACGTGCTCGCTCGTGACGAACATCCTGACCCGGCGTTCTTCGCCGAGCAGCGCCTGGTACCCGGGCTGAACTACATCGAGATGCGAGACGGCACGACGCTGAGCGCCAACGTCGTGCTGCCGGGACCGATCGAAGACGGGCCGTACCCCACGGTCGTCGAGTACTCGGGGTACACCCCTGCTGATCCGAACGGCTCAGGCTTCAACGATCTCTTCGTACCACTCGGATACGCCTACGTCGGCGTCAACATGCGCGGCACCGGCTGCTCGGGCGGGTCGTTCCGCTACTTCGAATACGCCCAAAGCGCAGACGGCTACGACGCCGTCGAAGCCGTTGCCGCACAGCCGTGGGTCTTCGAGAACCGAGTCGGCATGGTTGGCGTGAGCTACCCCGGCATCAGCCAACTCTTTGTTGCGCAGACCCAACCGCCGAGCCTCGCTGCGATCACCCCATTCTCAGTGATCGACGACAGCTACAACTCGACGCTGTACCCCGGCGGCATCTTGAACACCGGCTTTGCCGTTGAGTGGACGCAAGACCGCGTCGACAACGGCAAGCCGGCTATCACCCCGACTGGCGAGATTATCGAAGCAGGCGGCCAGGGCTGGGCGAAGGACGCGATCACCGCTGGCGACGAGACCTGCGCCGCGAATCAGTCGCTCCGAGACCAAAACCCCGACCTGATCGAGGAGATTTTCGACTCGCCGTTCGTCGACTCAGAGGACAACACGGATGACCTCTCGCCGAGGCTGTTCGTCGACAAGATCACGGTGCCAACCTTCATTGCCGGGGCCTGGCAAGACGAGCAGACCGGCGGTCGCTTCCCCACCATGCTCGACCGCTTCACCGGCACCGACAAGTTCTACGTATCGCTCATGAACGGCTTGCACACCGAGTCGATCGGGCCGGCCAACTTCACGCGCTGGGTCGAGTTCCTTGACCTCTATGTCGCCAAGCGCACCCCCACCCTCGACACCGCGCGGGTAATCGCGCCGATCCTCGCCAGCGGCCTCTTCGGCACCGGTGAACTCGCCCTGCCCGACGACCGCTTCACCGGCATGGCCTACGCGGATGCACTCGCAGTGTTCGAAGCCGAACCGAGTGTCCGTGTCCTCTTCGAAGAGGGCGCCGCCGACGGCACCACTGCACGCACACCGCTCCCCCGGTTTGTCGAAGAGTTCGAGTCGTGGCCGATCCCGTCGCTTGAGCCGACCGAGTGGTTCTTCGGCGTTGACGGCAGCCTCGACAGCGCTGCTGCTGACACGGCGAGCCAGACCGAGTACCTCGCGCTGCCCGATGGCATACCGGCGACCTTCCTCGCTGAGGAGTCGGCCGGGAGTAGCGGTGACATCTGGAAGCTCGATGTGCAATGGGACTGGCAGCAGAACGCACCGGGCACCGCTGCAACATTCATCACCGAGCCGCTCAGTGAGACCGTCACGATGGCTGGTTCCGGATCGGCCGACCTATGGGTGCAATCGAACCTCGGCGACACCGACCTTGAGGTCACGGTCAGCGAAGTGCGACCAGACGGCCAAGAAATGTACGTTCAGTCGGGCTGGCTGCGAGCCAGTCACCGTGCGCTCGACGAGGCCGAGTCAAGTGTGCTGCAACCCGCCCACACCCATCGGGCGGGCGACGCAGAGCAGCTTCCCGACGGCGAGTTCGCTCCGGTCCGCGTCGAGATCTTCCCGTTCGCACACGTCTTCCGTGCTGGCTCACAAATCCGCATCTCGGTCGACGCACCCGGCAACAACAGGCCAGTATGGGTCTTCGACACAATCAGCGGCGGCGAGCAAGTCACCATCGGCCTGGGCGGTGCCACTGCCAGCAAGGTCGTCCTCCCCGTCGTCCCGGGCATCAACCCGCCCGCCGCGTACCCGGAATGCGGCAGCCTCCGCGGCCAGCCCTGCCGCGCCTTCCCCGGCTGACAGCAAGCTCCCGCATGCCGTTTGCGTCGAAGTTGTTGCACTGATATCAACGAGTTCTTCGACGCAAACGTTAAAGGGGAAACCACATCCGTGGTTGACTCTGATGCATGGGTGAAACAAACGACCATCGCAAGGAACTCGCCGAGTTCCTGCGGGCGCGTCGTGAGGCCACGCGACCCGAGCAGGTCGGGCTGCCGCCCGGTCGCGGTCGTCGCACTCCGGGGCTCCGCCGCGAAGAAGTCGCGTTACTCGCAGGCGTGTCGGTCACCTGGTACACGTGGCTCGAACAGGGCCGACGGATCAACGCATCCGACGACGTACTCCTCGCAATCGGCCGAGCGCTTCGCCTCGACGATGCAGGCCAGGAACATCTCATTGCGCTGACCGACCCGGGCACAGCATCTGTCGAGGCCCCAACCGAAGCGCCGAGTGCGCTCGTCCGTCTTCTCGACTCCTTGATGCCATCTCCTGCTTACGTGCTCGGCCCGCACTGGGAGTTCGTTGCGTGGAACACGGCCCAGGCGCGTCTGTACCCGCGCATCGTTGAACTCGAACCGCCACGCCGCAACCTGTTGTGGGTGCTCTTCGCCGACACGGCAACACGAGGCCTTATTGTCGATTGGGACATTCATGCACGCCAAGCGCTTGCCGAGTTCCGTTCAGCGACATCGTCAGTACGCCACGACCCGGCAATGACCGAACTCGTCGGCATCTTGACCCAAGAGAGTCAAGAGTTCGCGGCCTGGTGGCCAGAACACGACGTGTCCGGCTTCGAGACTCGCCTGCGACGTTTCTCTCATCCAGCAGCTGGTGAACTCACCTTCGAGTATCAGCAGCTCACGCCTGCCGAGTGGCCGTACCTCAGGGTGGTCGCACAGCTCGGCGTCCCCGGCGACGATTCGGCCGAACGACTCGCGGTCAAGCACTACCTCGTCTAACCGGCACGGTCGTCTGAAGCGCCGGCGCTTGCCGGACCCAAGCCGACCATCGCCCAGATTCGGCGCGACATGTCAACAGCTGGCCGGGGACCGCCAACACCCGGTCGGGTGGCGTGCATTCTCGACCACCCCCTCCAGACGCGATACAACGGTGGTGGAAGCTGCGATCGAGGAGAACAGAAATGGCTCAGACCAAACCCACAGGCAATCGGCTCGCCGACTATGCCCTGGCCGACAAGTTTCGGTCTGAGTCAGGCACGGTGTTCCTCTCCGGAGTGCAGGCCGTTGCACGCATCGCGGTCGATCAGCTCCGTATCGACCGCCGGCTCGGCTTCACCACCGCTGCGTTCGCATCGGGCTACCAGGGTTCTCCGGTTGGCACCTACACCGAAGAGCTGCAGCGCGCTTCGGCCACGGTCCCCAACCTGCCCATCGTGATTCAGCCAGGCGTCAACGAAGAACTCGCCGCCACCGCCGTGATGGGCAGCCAACTCGCCATGACGCTCGACGACGCGAAGTACGACGGCGTCGTCGGCATCTGGTACGGCAAGGGCCCCGGGTTCGACCGAAGCAGCGATGCAATTCGCCATGCCGTGTTTGCCGGCACCTCGCAACACGGTGGTGTGGTTGCAGTCGTCGGTGATGACCCTGCCGCCAAGTCGTCGACCGTCCCGTCATCGAGCGATGCAACAGCCGTCGACCTCCACATGCCGCTGCTGTTCCCCGGCGACGTGCAGGAAGCACTCGACCTCAGCCGGCATGCCGTCGCACTCTCGCGAGCGTGTGGACTGTGGACGGCCTTCAAGTTGGTCACCGCAGTGGCCGACGGCACCGGAACCATCGACGTGAACCTCGATCGGGTGCAACCGCAGTCGCCGGTGATCGAGGTGGATGGCCAACCCTTTATCCCGCATCCGAACGGCCGCTTGCTCACGCCGTACACCCTCGACATGGAAATCGAGTTCCAGCAACTGCGCACGCCGATGGCCCGCCAGTACGGCGTCGACAATCGCCTCAATCGCGTGAGCGTCCGAAGCGGCGACGATTGGCTCGGAATCGCAGCCTGTGGGCACACGTTCCACGAGATGCGCGAAGCGCTGTCCGTCCTCGGGTTCCGCAGTGACGACGATCTTCGGGCGGCCGGCATCCGGCTCTTCCAGCTTCTGATGCCAGTCCCGCTGGACCCCGGCCAGGTTCGTGAGTTCGCGGATGGCCTCGATGAAGTGATCGTCGTCGAAGAGAAGAACCCCACGCTCGAGGGATTGATCAAGAGCGCGCTCTACGACGGCGCCCACATCACCGGCAAAGTTGGGCCACGCATCGTCGGGCGTCACGACGAGCTCGGCAACGTCCTCGTCAACGGCTTCGGCACGCTCGACGTCGACAAGCTGCTGGCTCCACTCCACGAACGGCTCAGTGCGCGAATAGGTCACCGTCTGCGGCCACTCGACGAGATCGTGCCGCCCCAGCGCGAGCTGATCCCACTTTCGGTCAACCGCACCCCGTTCTACTGCTCCGGCTGCCCACACAATGCGAGCACCCGCGCCGAGCCGGGAACCCTCGTCGGCGGTGGCATCGGGTGCCACTCGATGGTCGCCTTCATGGAGCCAGAACGCGTCGGCGACATCGTCGGGCTGACACAGATGGGCGGCGAAGGCGCACAGTGGATTGGCATCTCGCCCTTCATCGACCGCAACCATCTGATCCAGAACATCGGTGACGGCACCTTCTTCCACTCCGGTTCCTTGGCGGTACGCGCTGCTGTCGCCGCCAATGTCGACATCACCTACAAGCTGCTCTATAACGGCACCGTCGCCATGACCGGCGGACAGGACCCACAGGGGCAGATGTCGGTTCCCGACGTGGCCCACCTCCTGCGGATCGAAGGCGTCAAGCGAATCATCGTGACCAGCGATGACCCCGATCGGCATGCAAAAGCCGACTTCCCTGCCGGTGTTGACCTGTGGGATCGCAGCCGACTGACCGAGGCCCAGCAGGAACTCGCCAAGGTCAAGGGTGTCACGGTCCTCATCCACGATCAGGCATGTGCTGCCGAACAACGACGTGGCCGTTCGCGTGGCACCGTGCCGACGCCCGGCTTCCGAGTCGTCATCAACGAGCGCGTCTGTGAAGGCTGCGGCGACTGCGGCGATGTCAGCAACTGCCTGTCGGTGCAACCCGTCGAGACGCCGTTCGGACGCAAGACACGCATCCATCAGGGGAGCTGCAACTTCGACTTCTCATGCATGAAGGGCGACTGCCCGTCATTCGCCACCGTTGAAATAGTCGAGTCCACCGACGAGCCACGGCCGCTGCCGTCGCCGCCGACCGACATCGCCGAACCAGCCGCACCAATCGTCAATCCCGATTCGTTCACGGTCCGGCTGACAGGTATCGGTGGCACAGGTGTGATCACCGTCAGCCAGATTGTGGGAACGGCAGCGATGCTCGCCGACCGGACCGTCCGCGGCCTTGACCAAACCGGCCTGTCGCAAAAGGCCGGCCCGGTCGTCAGCGACGTGATCATCACGACCGACGCAGCGCCGGCGTCGAACCGTGGCAACTCGTCAGGCATCGACACGATCCTCGGGTTCGATTTTCTGGTTGCTGCGCAGCCTGCGAACCTCAATGGTGCTCGGGTCGACCGCACCGTCATGGTCGCTTCGACCGATGCCGTCCCGACCGGTTCCATGGTCACCGAGCCGACTCTCCGCCTGCCGAGCGGCAACGATCTGGTCGGACGCGTCGGGTCGGTCACGCGCGCCGACGACAATCGGTTCCTCGATGCCGCGGCGCTCGCTGAAGGTCTGCTCGGATCGACCACAACAGCCAACCTCCTCGTGCTCGGTGCTGCTGTGCAGTGCGGAGCCCTGCCGATCCCAATCGAAGCCGTCGAACGCGCCATTGAACTCAACGGCGTCGCTGTGGCCAAGAACCTCGACGCGTTCCGATGGGGTCGTGCGTGGATCGATGACCGACAGCAGGTCGAACGGGCGGCCGACCTTCCGGTCCACGTCGCACCGGAAACCACTGCGCAGCTGTTCGACCGGCTCGCCAACGACCTGGTTGGCTATCAGTCGGAGGAATACGCCGCTCGATTCCGTTCAGTCATCAGCACGGTGCAGCAATCCGAGCAAGAGCTCAATCACGACGATCAGTTCACACGCTCCGTGATCATCCACCTCCACAAACTGATGGCGTACAAGGACGAGTACGAGGTCGCACGCTTACTCCTTGACGACGAGGCCACCGCCGGCTACCGGGCGGTTGGCGGTGCGAACACCAAGGTCACCTATCACCTGCACCCGCCGATGTTGAGGTCGCTCGGCCTCGACCGAAAGCTCGAACTGCGGCGAAGCGCTCCACCGGCACTCGCTGCGCTCCGTGCCGCCAAGCGCGTACGCGGCACACTCGCCGACCCTTTCCGATGGGCGGCTGTGCGCAAGCTTGAACGGGCGATGATCCCTGAATACATCGAGGCCGTCGAGCAACTCAGCCAGCGCTTGTCGGCCGAGACCCTTGACGAAGCAGTCGCCATTGCATCCCTACCCGACCAAGTACGGGGCTACGAAAGCCTCAAGGTCACTCGCGCCACGGCCTACCGAGCCGAACTCGCCCATCGGATGCGTGCCTGGGGCGCTCATTGCTGACAGCTCGTCCACTTCAAAGTCCGAATCGGAGCAGTCCCTCTACGCTGCGAACATGGCAGCACCGACACCACGGCGACGTCTCTGGGAGATTGTTAGGCATCTCTGGCGAGAACTCCACGACGACGGACTTTTCGACACTGCAGCCGGGGTTGCCTTCTGGTTGCTGCTCAGCATCCCTGCTGCCTTGCTCGCCACGCTGTCATCGGTGTCACTGCTCGGCGAGAACCTGACCGCCGATCTCCAGGCGTCAATCAACGAGTTCATCGATCGCACGTTCACCACCGAATCGTCGACCATCAGCGACGCGGTCGACAGCCTCTTCAACCAAAGCAGGCCCGGCGTCTTGAGCGTCTCGGTCGTCGTAGCCGTCTTCACCCTGTCACGTGGCTTTGCCGGGCTGATCAGAGCCCTTGACGTCGCCTACGACGTCGAGGAGAGCCGGCGCTTCTTCCGTCTCCGCATGACGGCCATTGCAATGGCGCTCGGCACCATGATCACCGTTGCGATTTCGACCGCTCTGTGGGTGTCGCTCCGTTCCGCCGGCGTCCCCGGCCTCCTCCGCGTTGTGCTTGCCCTCACGGTTCTTGTCGTCTGGGCCGCCACGCTTTTCCACGTCGGCCCGCACCACCGGACACCGTGGAGATTCGACCTGCCCGGCGCAGTGCTGACCGCGGTCGGCTGGCTGGTCGTCTCGGTCGGGTTCGGGTTCTACGTCCGCATCGCCGTGTCAGGCAACCAGATCGTCGGCGCCGCCGGTACTGCGCTGCTCGCCCTTACCTGGCTCTGGCTGGTGTGCCTCGTCTTGCTGATCGGCGCCGAGCTGAACGAAATCCTTGCAGCCCGCGCTGGCGTTGTCTCGGCGCCGCGCGAGCTGGGAGTCGACGTCCTCGGCCGAATCGCAGCCCGTCGTCAACGCTGAATCTGTCATCGGTGCGGGCGCCGCCCCGATGAGCCATATCCTGTGGCCGCTATGACTCCGTTGTCCCTCGTTCTGCTCGTTGGCGGCGTGATTGGTTTGGTACTCGGCGCCGAGGCCCTGGTCCGAGGCGCGACACGAATCGCGGCTCGCACCGGCCTGTCGACAGTTGTTATCGGACTGACTGTTGTTGCGTTCGGAACCTCCGCCCCCGAGCTCGCGGTGAGCGTCGGTGACGTGGTCCGTGGCGGAGACGAGGCCGGCGGCATCGCCCTCGGCAATGTTGTCGGCTCGAACATTGCCAACATCCTTCTCGCCCTCGGTATTTCTGCTGCCATCGGCGGCTCACTGGTCGTGGCCCGACGGATCATTCGCATCGATGTTCCCATCATGATCGGCGCATCGGTGCTGGTCTTGCTGATGTCGCTCAACGGAGAGATCAACCGCCTCGAGGGGCTCGTGCTCGTCGTGTTGCTGGTGGTCTACATCAGCTGGACCGTGGTTGCAGCTCGACGGGGCAGCAAGGATATTCCACTCGGCCTCAACGACGACCTCTCTTATGAGGCGCTTGCCAAAGTCCCGGTGTGGAGCGATCTTGGGTTCATCGTTGCGGGCCTCGCGCTGCTCGTCGGCGGGTCGCAGGCGCTGGTGTCAGCAGCAACCGACATCGCGACCGAGCTCGGCGTCAGCGATCTCGTGATCGGCTTGACCGTCGTCGCCATCGGCACATCGCTGCCCGAAGTTGCCACATCGGTCCTCGCTGCGCTTCGCGGCGAACGAGATCTCGCAGTCGGCAATGCAATCGGCTCAAACCTGTTCAACCTGCTGGCTGTGCTTGGTGTGACAGCTTCGGTCTCACCGAACGTCATCCCTGTTGCACAAGGTGCAATCCAGGTCGACATCCCCGTCATGATCGCAGTGGCGGTTGCCTGCCTGCCGATCTTCGCCAACGGCCATGTGATCGCCCGCTGGGAAGGCGCACTGTTCTTCCTGTTCTACATCGGCTACATCGCATGGCTGATCCTCGATGCCGCTGATCACAGCGTGCGCACCGGCTACGGCAACGTGATGCTCTACTTCGTGATCCCGATCACAGCACTCACTCTGACGGTGATCGGTGTGCGCTCGCAGCGCAAGGAGTTCAGCGCTCGCTGATCGCAAGGGCGGCGCCGACAATGCCGCTGTTGTTCGCCATCCGTGCCGGAACAATCTCGGTGGCGATGTCGATCTCGGGGAGCCACTTGTGCGGCTTCTTGCTAGCACCACCGCCCACAATGAAAAGATCGGGTGAGAACAACGCCTCGACATGAAGCAGATAGTGCTCAACGCGCTTGGCCCAGTCGGACCAACTGAGATCTTCGCGCTCACGGGCCTTTGCAGCAGCACGACTTTCGGCGTCGACCCCATCGAGTTCAAGATGGCCAAGCTCGGTGTTCGGAACCAGGACTCCGTCGATGAACAGGCCTGAACCAATTCCGGTACCGAAGGTCAGCATCATCACGACGCCCTGACGGCCAGCACCGGCGCCGAAACGCATCTCGGCGATGCCGGCAGCGTCAGCGTCATTCAGCATGTGCACGTCGAGCCCGCTCGATGCGGTGAACAACGCGTCGGCGTCGACGTCGATCCAACTCTTGTCGACGTTCGCCGCAGAGCCCACAACACCGTGTCGCACAACACCCGGGAAGGCAACGCCAATCGGTCCGGCCCATACGTGGTGTGCAACAAGCTCTTTGAGCACCTCAGCCATGGCCTCGGGGGTTGCCGGTTGCGGCGTGTCGATACGAAAGCGCTCCGACACCAACTCTCCGGTGGAGATGTCGACGGTCGCCGCCTTCATTCCGCTCCCACCAATGTCAATACCGAACCCGAGTTTCTGCTCCGTCACGCCAGAGAACGATATCGCTGAACCTCGAAGCTGATCAGCATTGCCTGCCATATCGATCTTGACGGCTGGCGTTGCGCTTCGCCACAGAACAGCGCTTCGTCACCCAGCGGATGGTCGACGGGCTTCCGACCACGTCAAACCCTGCTCAGCATTGATCTCACGCGGCAGCCCAAGGACGTGCTCGGCAACAATGTTCCGTTGGACTGCAAAGGTCCCACCACCCAGGGTCAGTGCGGGGTGGAACAGATAACCGAAGTGCCAAATTGGGTCGACGTCGTCAAATCCGTTGAGTCCACCCAGATTGTTCTCCGTCGGCCCCGACTGCATCGACGACGGAATCTCACCCGTCGGACCTGAGCCGGAGAGCATGCCATTGGTTCCGCTCACCGCCTTGGCCAGCGCCATGACCTTCTGGCCGTGTTCGTCAGCCATGATCTTCAAGATCGACGCCTCAGGGCCCGGGGTCTTGCCATGCAACGTTGCCGAGAGGCTGCGCAGACGGTTGAGGCGGAGGAGTTCGGCATCGATGTGTAGCTTTGCCGCCTCATCACGGAGCGCCGGGTCGCTCAGACCGCCGGAGTCACGCACTTGATCGAGGAGCTGTTCAGCAGACGGTCCAACCCCCCACAGCGAGCCAGACGACGACAGCGACACACGTTCGTTGGACAGCGTCACCTTCGCCAGTCGCCACCCGTCACCTTCTTCGCCGACGCGTAGCGAGACCGGCAGGCGCATGTCATCGAAGAAGACCTGGTTGAAGGAGTGCGCTGTGGTCATGTCGACGATGGGGCTCATTGAAAGGCCCGGCGTATCCATCGGACAGATGAAGTACGAGATGCCCTTGTGCTTCGGCTGATCGGGGTCGGTGCGGGCAATGAGGATGCCGAACTTGCTGTGGTGTGCGCCGGACGACCAAATCTTCGACCCGTTGACGATGTACTCATCGCCATCGCGAACGGCGGTCGTGGCGAGGTTCGCCAGGTCGCTCCCCGCCTCGGTCTCGGAGAACAATTGGCTCCAGAACTCTTCACCGCTGAAGATCGGACCGAGGTACCGGTCCTTCTGTTCGTCTGTCCCCGCGAGCAAGATCGTTGGCGCCGCCCAGCCGATACCGATCGCATTGCCCGGTCGTCGAATGCCGGCTGCATCGAGTTCGTGATCGATGACGATCTGTTCGATCGGGCTCGCCTCAAGGCCGTACGGCTTGGGCCAATGGGGCACCACGTACCCGGCTTCGGCGAGCTCTTTGCCCGTCGGATTCGGATTGTCGGCAATCCAAGCTCGAACGGCGACACGTGCGGGGTGGTCGTCGGCGGGAAGGTCGAAATCCATTGGTGCAGTCTGGCCGATGCGGTTCGCCAAGCCGAAGGCGAAGGCGACGCCAGAGGGCCACGTGTAGCGGGCAGAATATGACCTGTGAATCGACGAATCTCGAGTGCCGCAATCGCAGGGGCGTTGATGGTGTCAGCGTGCGGCGGAAGCTCCGGAACCACTGAGAGCGAAGCAGGTCAGGCCAAGAACGGAATGTGCGCCATCCCTGACGATGCTCCATCGGTCACCCGAGTATGGATCGACGAGGCGCTCGATGCGATTCGGCTCGACTTTCCCGCGCCCACGGTGCACGCTCGCAACCTGCACCACTTGTCAGCCGCAATGTGGGACGTCTGGGCGAACTACGACGACGGTTCAACAACGACCCTCTTTGTCGACGCTCCGCGCAACGCCGGCGATGTCGAAGCGGCACGTACCGATGCCATCACGTTTGCTGCGCACCGCCTCCTCTCACACCGCTACGACATCAGCCTGGGCCGCACAGAAACTGCGCAGGCACTCGATGCGCAGCTCAATGAACTCTGTGGGGTCGACGCTGACTTCGTCCCCGACTCTGAGAGTGCCGCCGGCTTCGGTCTGAGCGTCGCCGACCAAATCATCGCCGACACCTTCGACGACGGTTCGCTCGAAAGCACACGGTACGAAGACGTCAACTACAACCCGGTCAACGAACCCCTGGCGGTGAGCGAATCCGGCACAGCCCTCGCCGATCCCGATCGTTGGCAACCCCTCATCTTGGAAAAAGCACTCTCACAGAACGGGCTGCCGATACCCGCCGGGGCACAGACCTTCATTGGTTCAAACTGGGGCGATGTGATCCCGTTCGCAATAGCCCCGGCAGCGGACGGCCCTCCAATCGATCCGGGCCCACCGCCATTCTTTGCCGACACGTCGACCGCTGACAAATATCGCGATTCGGCGCTTGCCGTCGTCGAGGCCAGCGGTGCGCTGCAAACCGGCCTGGCCACCGCCGACATCGGGCCGGGCGGGCGTGGAAACAGCACGCTTGGGACCGACGACGGCAACGGCTACGACGTCAACCCGGCGACCGGCGAGCCCTACGCGTCAAACATCGCCGACGTCGCCGATTGGGCCCGAGTCATCGCCGAGTACTGGGCAGATGGTCCCACTTCGGAGACACCGCCCGGTCACTGGAACACGATCTCGAACGGCGTTTCTGACGTGCTGTTCGCCGACAACGACCAGGCCAACTTCGATGGCACATCTGTCGGCCGACTCGAGTGGGACGTCAAGCTTGCGGTCTCGGTCAACGGTGCGCTCCACGATGCAGCAATCGCAGCTTGGGGTGCGAAAGCCCACTATGACTCCGTCCGCCCGATCTCAATGATCCGCTTTCTCGGACAGAACGGTGACCTCCCCCTCGTTCCTGGCCTGTCGGAGGTCATCACCGCCGAATCGAGCGCTCCCGGTGAACGCCACGATGCGCTCGCAGACCACCTTGGCGAAATCGCGATCAACGCATGGATTGGGGCACCGTCGATCCCCGAGGTCTACACGTCTGGCGTCGACTGGATTCGCGCTGTCGACTGGGTGCCGTATCAGCGCCCGACCTTCGTCACTCCGGCCTTTGCCGCCTACGTCTCTGGTCACAGCGCGTTCAGCCGAGCTGCCGCCGAAGTCCTCGCAGGCGTCACCGGTTCGGAGTACTTCCCCGGCGGCATGGCAACTCATACTGTGGCCGCAGGCGACCTCCTGCACGAGGCGGGCCCGTCAGCCGACGTCGAACTGCAGTGGGCGACGTACTTCGATGCCTCCGACGACGCTGGCCGCTCGCGCATCTACGGCGGCATCCACATCACGGCCGACGATTACGCCGGCCGCGTTATCGGCAGCGAAGTCGGCCTGGAAGCCCTCGCCAAGGCCCGCACGCTCTTCGCTCCCTGACGCTGCGACTGTCACACCCCTTGACACGCTCCAGGTCTGACCTCGGTGTGACGCGGTGCACGGACTAACGAATGACCTTGACCGACTTGCGCCAGGCGCTGAAACTGCTGATTGAGCCGTTACTCGGCCTGGCCAACCACGGCCAGGGGTGCGTCTCGGCGGGCACCACAGCCTCGGCCCGGCGTCGGAAGCCCGGGACCGGGGCGAACGTGACGGCGGCGGCTCGGTCGGCCAACACTTTGACTGGGTCACCGAGGTGCAGTTCCACCTGATAGTTCTCACCCAGTTCAGCGAGTGCCTCCGTGAGATAGACCAGCCGCTTCGAGCTCAGCTGCAATCTGCTGAGCAAGGCTTCATCGAAGACAAAGACCACGGGCAATTCGGGGTGAGCGCTCAGCGCCGGGTCGGAGCTGCCGAGCGATTCAGCGGTCAGCCACACCGTGTCGGCAGGGCGTGTCTCGACAACGTGCTTCGGCCCACTCGTTCGGATGCCGTGCGGATCACGTTGCAACTCGACGGGCTGCGGGACCGGATGAAGAGGCGGGTTCCCCGGCCAGTCGCCGATCGGGCACCACTGCTCCACCTCGCACATGTTGCAGAGCACCTTGGCTCGCTTCTCTACTTGGTAGCGACTGAACCCGTAGTGCTTCGAGGATCCGGTACCCGTCGCCCACTGCCACCCGAGACGATTGGCTGCCCGGGAGCCATCCAGCAGGTGCTTGAAGAAGTAGTCCTCGCCGTCTTGCCACGCCATCCCGTTGCGCACCGACCAGTGGCTCGACAGCCACATCCGCGTCTGGTTCACGAGCCAACCGTCGGCGGTCAACTCACCGATGGTGTTGTTCATGCACGCCATTCGTCGATCCCAGCCGGTGACGACGTCGGATGCCGTCGTCGGCGGCAGCTCGTTGCGTACACCGACCTGTGTTTTGGCTCCGAGGCGTGAGTACCAGTGCCGAGCAAACTCCTGCCAAAGCAGTTCGTCACGGAACTTCTTCACGTCACCCTCGGGACCGCTGGCAACGTGCCGCCAGACCTGCGGGAGCGTGAGCAGGCCATGCCTGATGTACGGCGACAGCGCCGAAGCGCCGCGTCGAGCGACCGGCAACACCTCGTTGCGATTCCGGGCATAGCCACTCACATCGAACGCAGCGAGCGCTGCGTCGGCGGCCCGTTGACCACCGCGAAACTCGACCGAACCGGCGACATCGTCACAGACGAGGTGCCCAAGGTGCGTCGTAACGAATGCCTCCGCGGCTGCACGACCGATGCCCGGTGTGGGGATCAAACTCATGTCGTTGATCGTTCCGTTTTGGTCGGCAATATTCGAGCAATGTTCCAGAATTGTTCGTTACCCAAACCGAACATCCACTGCGTTTTTCCTGATGCGCCGACGCACCTAGTGCGCAGAGGGATCACGAGATCCGACGGATTCTGATCGGGCCCCTGGCGGTCGACGGATCGACGACACGACCCTGCTGGGTGAGCTCGACGTCGCCTGACGCCGCCAGCCGGCGTGCTGCCATCCGAGCTGGCTCCATCAGATTGCTCCACGCCGCTTCCGACTCGGTGCCACCGACAACCTTGGCTGCTTCAGACGGGCAGATCGCCTTGCCGCGTCCGCACTGTTCGAGGAGCTCGTGGATTGCAACCTCGAGCTCCTGGTCCACCGGCTTAACCTTGCGCTTGCGACACGAGTCTGAGCAATACCGAACCTCGTCCCAGTTCCGTTCCCACTTTTTCCGCCACTCAATCGTCCGCCCACAACAAACACAAGTCTTCGGTTCCAAAGCCACCAAGCCGAGAGTAGAACCCCATCCAGGAATCCGCCCACCCGACCTCGTAGTTCGCAGCTGAGCAGTCGATGAAGGCGGAGCCCACCCCGTCCCTCGGGCGACAGCGAATTCGGGCGTCAGCCCGAAGACTTGGAAGTCAGAAACGCAGTCGATGACGACGGCACAGCCGCCACGTCTGACCAAGTCAGACGTACTTCCAACCGAAGCGACCCTTGATGCAGAGCATGCCGTGGGTGACCTCGTGGTCGGCCGGACTGGTGACCTTGACGATCTGGTTGTCCTGGACGTGGAGCTCAAGGTTGCAGCCGACGCCACAGTACGAGCAGACGGTTTGGGTGACGGTCTGCTCTTCTTCACGCCAGTTGTTCTCTTGGCGAAGATCAAACTCGGTCTTGAACTGCAGTGCGTTGGTCGGGCACACCGCAATGCAGTTACCGCAGTACACGCACGCCGACTCGGGCAGGGCGACGTCAAACTCGGTCGAGATCCGGTTGTCGAAGCCGCGGCCCGACATGGCGATAGCGAATGTGAACTGCGCTTCTTCACCACACGCGTCGACGCACTTGTAGCAGAGGACACATTTGTCGTAGTCCCGGATGTACAGATTGTCTTGGATCTTGACCGGCTGGTCGAATCGCTCCGCACCGTCTGCGTAACGGGTGATATCGACGCCGTACTCGGTCGACCACTCGTTGATCTGGGGGGCTTCGCTCAGATCATTGGCGGTGCCGAGGAATTCGAGCACCATCTTGCGGCTGTGCTTCACCCGATCGGAGTCGGTCGAAATGACCATGCCCTCTTCAGCGGGACGCGAGCACGACGGAACGAGCGTCCGGTTGCCCTCGACTTCGACGACACAGACGCGACACGCGTTCACCGGCGTCAGGTTCTCGGCGTAACAGATGGTTGGCGTCTCGATGCCTGCCTGGGTGCATGCGGTGAGGATCGTGTCGCCCTCGTCGACGGTGACATCTCCGCCGTTGATTGTGACCGTGACCTGCGTGACGGTCTGCGCTCCAGCTGTCATCTGTTGGGGGCTCATGATGCGCTTCCGATCAGTCCGAGACGAATGGCGGACTGTACGGCGCCCGCTGCCGTGTGGCCGAGGCCGCAGATCGATGCGTCGGCCATGGCCAAGGCCATATCGTCGATCAGTGTGTTGCGTTCGGCGGCGAGCGAGCCACGGATGCCCATTTCGACGATCACCTCGTGCTGGCGCTTGGTGCCAACGCGACATGGGACGCACTGGCCGCACGACTCGCTCTTAAAGAACTCGGTGATACGGGTGAGCAGCGACGTGAAGTCGACGGTGTCATCGAAAAGCGTGACCACACCGGAGCCCAACGTGGTGCCACGCTCGCGTGTGTCTTCGCCGGTCAGCGGCATGTCGAGCTGGCCAGCATCAATGAAGCTGCCTGCTGCGCCGCCCATCAGAATTGCCTTTGTCGTTCCTGTCGATCCGCCTGCGATCTCGATCATCTCACCGAGCGTCGTTCCCTGCGGCACTTCGTACACGCCAGGGTTCGCCACGTGGCCAGACAGGCAGAACAGCCTGGTGCCAGGCGATTTCTCTGTACCGACGAACCGATAGGCCGCTGCGCTATTGAGTACGATATAAGTCGCATTGAGCAGCGTTTCGGGGTTGTTGACCACTGTCGGTTCGCCGAACAATCCGTGGGTGGAAGGGAATGGCGGCTTGTTACGCGGCTCGCCGCGGAAGCCTTCGATTGACTCCATGAGCGCCGTCTCTTCGCCGCAAATGTACGCTCCGGCGCCTCGGCGTAGCTCGATATCGAAACGCTGACCGGAGCCCATGACATCGTCGCCGAGCAAGCCGGCGGTGCGAGCTTGCTCGATGGCGTTGGTGAGGCGGGCGGTCGACAGCGGGTATTCGCCGCGGATGTAGATCCAACCGTTCTCGGCACCGACCGACACACCAGCGATGGTGAGTCCTTCGATGAGTGCAAACGGATCGTTCTCCATCAGCGTTCGGTCTTTGAACGTGCCGGGCTCGGACTCGTCGGCGTTGGCAATGACGTGTTTCGGGCGACCGTGTTCGTCAGCGACACCTTGCCACTTGATGGCCGTCGGGAAGCCAGCGCCACCGCGCCCGGTCAACCCGGCCGATCGCACTTCGTCGATAACGGCCTGGCCACCCATCGACAATGCCTTCTCGAGCGCCGCGTATCCGCCGTGTGCGCGATACGAGGCCAACGAGGTCGGGTCGACGACGCCGATGTTGGCGAGCAGCCGCAGGCCACCCGCGTCGCCGGCCGCACGCTGGATCGATTGGAACGCGCCGGGCGATGCGATGTTGTCAGCGTCGGCCGGCACCGAGTCGGGGGCGCCACGGCCCTGAACGAACTGAGCGGGGGCCCGCTCGCACTGGCCGAGGCACGGCCCGCGATGAACCCGCTGGCCGTCGGCTTCGAGTGCCTGGGCGAATGCTTCAGCATCGGCGATGTGGCACGACGTGTCCATGCAGACATGCACGGTCGAATCGCTGTGGCCGGGGTCTTCGGTGCGGAACAGCTCGTAGAACGTGGCGACGCCATACGCCTCGGCCGGCGGCACCTGGAGGACATCACTGATGTAGTTGAGCCCGCCGGCACTGATCCAGCCGATGTCGGCCTGCAGCGCATGGAGCGCCGGAAGGAGCAAATGGCGACGGTCGTTCTTGCGGGTCATGCCACCGCGCACCAGCCGCTCAGATTCGTGGATGACGACCCGAGCGTCGGGCGAGAGGACGCCATCGACCGCGGCGCGCTCGGCGTCGGTCGAGTTGTCGATAGTCAGGTGAAGATCAGCCATGCGGTACTCCTTGCCTCTGTTGTTCATGCCGTGAGGCGCTAATTTTTTCGACACGGATGGAAGCGGCTTTGAACTCCGACGTACCAGAGCGCTTGTCCCAGGCGTCGTTGGTCAGCTTGTTGATGTCGACCAGTGCCGGGAAGTGGTAGGTGGTGAACGTCAGACCAACGGGGATGTCGGGCTGGAACCGCACGTTCATCTCGACGGTGCCGCGTGGCGACGAGACGCTGACCCGTTCGCCATCGACGATATTCAGTGAGACACCATCAGCCGGGTTGATGTCGAGCTCCTCGCCATAGCGGATCGGCGACTCGAAGCCGTTCGACTGGACACCGGTATTGAACGAGTCGAGTGACCGACCTGTGGTGAGACGCAGTGGGAACTCGTCGGTGAGTTTTTCGTTCGGGCCATCGTGGTCGACAACCGAGAACGGCGACGGTGCACGACCGCCCAAATCGTCTTCCCACAGCCAACCATGAAGGAACGGGCTGCCCGGATGGTCGAGGTCGGGGCACGGCCACTGCAGGCCGCCCTCGGCTTCGAGCCGCTCGTACGACATACCGCCGTGCATCGGCGACAGCGAACGCAACTCGTCCCAGAGTGCTTCAGGCTCGGTGGTGCCGAGATCGACGCCCATCCGTTGGCCGAGCTCGTGCATGATGTCGATGTCGTGGCGAGCTTCGCCCGGCGGGGTGACTGCTGGCCGGGTACGTTGCACACGCCGCTCGCTCGAGGTGACCGTGCCGTCGGATTCAGCCCAGGCAACCGACGCCGGAAAGACCACGTCGGCCAACTCGGCGGTACGGGTCATGAAGATGTCTTGCACCACCAGGCAATCGAGCCCAGAGAGCAGCTTGCGCGCGTGATCGATGTCGGCTTCGGAGTCGGCCGGGTTCTCACCGAGCACGAACGCTGCGGTCAGTTCGCCGCGGCCCATCGCCTCGAACATCAGCGTCAGGTGGATGCCGTCCTCGGGGTTGAGTTTGGCGCCATAGACCGCTTCGAACTTCTCCCGATGCTCGGCGTTGGTGATGTCTTGGAATCCAGGGAACTTGTTGGGCAGCGCACCCATGTCGCCGCCACCCTGCACGTTGTTCTGCCCGCGCAGCGGAACAAGGCCGCTCCCCCATTTACCAACGTGGCCGGTGAGCAACGCGAGGTTGCACAGGGAGAGCACGTTGTCGACCGCGTTGTGGTGTTCGGTGATGCCGAGCGTCCAGAGGATCTGCGCCTTCTCGGCAGTGGCGTATGCGTGCGCCATCTCTTTGATCGCAGTTGCCGGAACGCCGGTGATTTCTTCGGCGTATTCGAGTGTGTACGACTGGACCGATGCCTTGTACGTCTCGTACCCGTCGGTCGAATGTGCGATGAACGCCTCGTTGACCAGGCCCGCGTGAATAATCTCGCGCGCCACGGCGTTGGCGAGAGCGATGTCGGTGCCGACGTCGAGGCCAAGCCAGGCATCAGCGAACTTCGACGACGATGTCCGGCGGGGGTCGACGGCGAACATTTTGGCGCCATTCTTCAAACCCTTCAACAAGTGATGGAAGAAGATCGGGTGCGCCTCACGCGCATTCGAGCCCCACAGCAACACCACATCGACTTCTTCGATCTCCTTGTACGAGGCCGTTCCGCCACCTGCACCAAACACTGTCGCCAGACCGACGACCGAGGGAGCGTGTCAAGTTCGGTTGCAGGAGTCAATGTTGTTCGACCCCATCACCACCCTGGCAAACTTCTGTCCGAAGTAGTTGACCTCGTTAGTGGCTTTTGAGCAGGAGAACATGCCGAACGCGTTGGCGTTGCCACCCTTGATGGCATCGCGGGCGGCGCCGAGCCCAGTGGCCGCACGGTCGAGTGCCTCGTCCCAGGACGCCTCACGCAGCTCGCCGTTCTCCCGAACATACGGGGTCGTCAGACGGGGCAACCCAAGATCGGCGGTCATCTGCTGCTGTCCCCTACGAAGCTTCATCGACGTGATGTTAGACCCTCTAACGTCACGACCAAAACACCTTGTCAACACTTTCTCGGCGCCGGCCACATCAACTGCGAAACACCCTCTCAACCTATTCCGGCAGCGAATCTCACCGAGTAACATCGATTTTCGTGGAGAGTTCTGCGCACGAGTTGGAAAAACAGCGCGAGCCGCCTTCCTGGATGCCCAGGCCAATCGAACAACGGCGACGTGAGTTCGGCCTCGCCGTCGCCACGATTGGCGTGCTCGGTGCAGCGACCATCGGAGTCCTGATCACAGGCAGCTCCGGCACGAGCGAAGAAATCGCTGCAACAGCGGTCACATCGGCTCCGCCCCCGGCACCTGCCACGACTGTCGCTGCGTCCGGTGTCGAGTTCGAACTCACGGGCCTCGACGACGAAGGTGTCGACGTCGACGGAGAGCTCGCACGCTCCGACGGAGGCTGCACCATAGGCGCAGTCTCCGTGCGCCTCGGCGCATCCGGTGACGGCGTTGCATGTCTACAGAACGCTCTGGTCGACGTCGGCTA
>JBLIMF010000007.1:0-37181 GCA_047638615.1 Gammaproteobacteria bacterium | reverse complement strand
GGTACCTCACCGGTTGGACACACTCTTGCCCGCTCGGTCCCGATCCAGGTGGACCTCGCCTAACGCGCCTACTCGCCTAGCGCGCCTACTCGCCTAGCGCGCCTACTCGCCTAGCGCGCCTACTCGCGAGGAGTCGCCAGCCGGAACCATCGTCGCGACGACAAGCGCCGCAACGCATGTCCATCATCAATCAGGCACATCTTTTGCACCCCGAGTCCTCGCTCGAGAGCCGTCGCCGAGATGAGCGCATCGATGAGTAGACAGGCCACGAGGCCACGAGGCCACGAGACCACGAGACCACGTGTCACGGGAGGGAGCAACAGCATTGGGATCAGGCCTGTCGTTGAGGTATCCATCGACGACCGCTCCTGAGCGGCACTTCCGATCGATCGGCTGGTCGCTCGTTCGCACACGCATCCTGTTTTCTCGAATGTGGGACGATTCGTCTCCGTGGGACATCGGCTTGACGAGCGAGGGCAGGTCGGGTCGAAAAAGACAACGAAACCGTTAGCTGTCAGTTGCAACTCGTCCGGCATCTCTTGAACCGAGTGAAGTGGTGCACATGACCATCACGCAGATCGGCGTTGCGCTCACGTCGGCGCCGCCCCAAGACGCGACCGCGTTGGTGGTCGCATTGGCTCCCGATGCCACAGAGTTGGTTGGCGCGTGAGCGAGGAACGCGCCTCCGTCGTGCTGTACGAAGAACGCGACGACATCGCGGTTATCACGCTGAATCGTCCGCACAAGAAGAACACCCTGACCGATGCGATGATTCAGGGCGTTGCCGACGGGATTGACGCCGCAACCAAGTCACGCGATGTCGCGGCGATTGTGTTGCGCGGCGCCGACGGCACCCTCACGGATGGCCCAGCGTGAGGGCGCGTGGGACCCTCGCGGGACTATCAGTTCATGAACAACAACGTTCGCAGATTCATGAAGATCTGGGAGTGCCCGAAACCAGTCATTGGTGAGATCACCGGGTGGGCAGTCGGCGGAGCAACTGGCCACCGCATCGGCCTGGTAAGCCACGTGCTGCCCACCGGCGAGATTTCCGCCGAGGTCGAAGCCGAGGCGCGCCGGTGGACCGAAGACATCGCCGAGCGCGGTTTCAAGCCGGTGATTGCCGATCATGACGGCCCGTGGCAGGACTACGGCCAACGGCCCAAGGATGACTGATCAGCTGAATCAGCCGGGCCGATAGCGTCGACCCCCGTGTTCGAACGAGACCCAGTGCCCAACACGTTGCGGCAGCGACTGTTGACGAGTGTTAAGCGTGCATCGAGTGAAGCCGTGCATCGTGGCTGGGAAATCGCGACCGAGTTGGGTGCGATCGGTCCGGACACCGGCCGGGGCAAACGGTTTGGCAAGTTCGGAAAGAACAGTGTGATCTGCTTTCCGCCGAACACGCTGTTCAACGAGCACAACATCCACATCGGCGAAGGCACGATGTTTGGGCCGCAGGTCACCCTTTCGGCCGGCATGGTCCCCGGCCAGCAAATGATCACTGATCCGGTCGTCAGCGTCGGCGACCGGTGCCTCATTGGTAAGGGGAGTGGCATCGTCGGTCACCTGCGAATCGAGATCGGCAATGACGTTTGGACCGGCCATCATGTCTACATCACCGATCAAAATCACGGCTACGAAGACCTCGATCTCCCGATTTCCATGCAGGTCATGCCGGAACGGCCAGTATCTATCGGCGACGGTACCTGGCTGGGCCATGGCTGCATCGTGCTGCCGGGTTCGAACATCGGTAAACACGTCGTCGTCGGTGCGAACAGTGTTGTTACCGGCGACCTACCAGACAACTGCGTCGCGGCCGGTGTGCCGGCCCGAGTGATGAAGCAACTGTAGGAAATCAGATCACCGAGCCGTGCGGCGGTGCGCAGCTCGGCATCTCGTTCTCCCGGGCGAAGTTTTCAATTCGCTCAGTGATCGGAACACCACTGACTGCTGTCTCGGTGAACGCAACGTTCTGCCCGTCAAGCAAGCGCTCGGAGTAGGCGTAGCGATCGTCGAGTAGCTGGCGCCAGTCGGCGATCCAGGCAGGCACGATGGCCTGGCCCTTCGCGTCTGATGGCGTGACGGCGGTGAGGTTGTCGAGCATGCGGCCGAGGGTGTCCGTCGACTTCACCACGAGGCTGGCTCGGACAATGAGGCTCGGATCGGCCTGCATTTCGAAGGCGCGCAGTTCCTCTTTGACCGGTGCGCAGATCCCCTCGGCTCGCTCGGCCCATGCCCGATCTTCGATTTTGTTGACCGCAGTCTTCGATGCGAAAAGTAGCGCCCACCCCCAGAACGAAACAAACAAAATTGCCCCGATCAGGAAAAGCACCTTGCCAACGGTTATGCCTTTTTTGCGCGGTTTCCGTTGGAAATGGCCGTTGATGTCGAACTGGTCGCCGTGAGTCACCACAGTTGAGCACGTTATGGCCGAGTACGGCTGGTAGAAACGCGATGTGCCCGACGTGACGAAGACAACTGTGACGCCCGTGGGCGACAATCGCAGGGAATCAAGCAGTTCGCGTGCCCGCCGAAACTGGCAGCTGATCCGCTCGATGCTGTCGCTCCACCCGCGCCCGTTCGCGATCGCGTTCAGCGGGGCAGCGGTCTTCGCACTGGCGACGGTGGCGTCAAGTTTCGCGATCCGCTGGGTGATTGACAACGTCATCATTGTCCGGTTCGAAGAGGGAAACGTTGCATCAGGCGCGTTGACCACCGGATTCGCAATGATCATCGGCATTGGACTTGTGCGCGCTGTCGGCGTTGTGTTCCGTCGAGCGTTCGCTTCGATGGGCATGTGGCGGGTCGCCCAGACCTACACCAACCAGGTGCTCGACAAGCTGGTCACGCAGCCACTGGGTTGGCATCGTCGCCACGCCGACGGCGACCTCGTTGCTCGTGCCGGAGTCGACACCGAAGCGGCGGTCAGCGTGATTGCACCGATTCCGTTCGCATCGAGCACGGTGGTGATGATCTTCGTATCGACGATCTGGCTGTTCCTCACCGATATTCCACTCGGACTGCTTGCCATTGTCGTGTTCCCGATTCTGATCGCAACGAACGTCGTCTACGAACGCTCGGTCGCCGTGTACTTCACCGAAGCTCAAGAACGACTCGGAAAGTTTTCCGCCGGAGTCCACGAAAGCTTCGAGGGCATCCAGCTGATCAAGTCGTATGGAGCCGAGGCCCGCGAGACGCAGCGTCTGGCCGGCCTGGCAGGCGATGTGTTGACGCCACGGATTGCAGCGATCCGGATGCGCAGCTGGTTCGAAGCGCTGCTCGACCTGATCCCGACACTCACGAATATCGCGCTGGTCGTGATCGGGGCCGTTCGTGTGCAGTCCGGCGACGTGACCGTTGGAGAGTTTTCGAGCGTCATTTTCCTCTTCACACTCCTCGTGTTGCCGCTGCGGCTGATCGGTTATGCGCTGTCGGAACTTCCTCGGTCGATGGCGGCCTGGACGCGTATCCAGGCCGTGGTCTCCGAACCAGTCGAAGCCGATCCACGCCGAGGCATCGCAGTCGCAAAGGCCGGTGTCGGAGTGGCCTTCAACGCCGTCGGGTTCCGCCACGCCGATGCGGACAACCACGCGCTGCACGACATCACCGTGATGCTGCCGTCCGGGTCAATCACAGCGATTGTTGGGCCGACAGGTTCGGGCAAGAGCACGCTCGCCGATCTTGCCGCCGGCCTCGTCGCACCGACGTCCGGCCTGATCGAGATCACCACCGGACAACGATCGATCGTCTTCCAAGAAGCATTCCTGCTGGCCGGCACGGTGCGCGACAACATCGAGTTCGGCACCGGGTTTGGCGACGACGAGATTTGGGAGGCGCTCCGCATCGCTGCTGCTGACGACTTTGTGCGGGGCCTCGCAGGTCAGCTCGACACGGTGGTCGGCGAACGGGGCGTCAGCCTCAGTGGCGGTCAGCGTCAACGTGTGGCACTTGCTCGAGCACTGGTCCGCCAGCCAGCGCTACTGATCCTCGACGACACCACGTCGGCACTCGACCCGGCGACCGAATCCAAGGTGCTCGACAACATGCGATCAGCGTTGGCCACCACAACTGTGGTGCTCGTGGCTTCTCGTCCGTCGACGGTGGCACTGGCCGACGACGTCGTGTTCCTGAGCGCTGGTGAAGTGACCGGCCACGGCACGCACCGCGAACTCCTTGCATCACACAACGACTACCGCGAACTTGTTGCCGCCTTCGAAGCTGATCGGGGCGCTGCAACATGACGATCATTGCTTCCTCCCTTGGTCCCGTCGACGAAGAGCCGAGGCCACAAGACGCTCCGGCGGCCGGTGCTGGCTCCTTCCGAACCAGCAACACCGATACGACCATCACAACCATTAAGCGCGGCCTCGAAGCTGCACCTGTGTTGCGTGACGGCTTGGGCCTGACGTTTTTCCTCGCTGCGATCGGGTCGGCCGGTCGCATTGTGGTGCCCGTGCTCATCCAGCAGGCCATCGACAACGGCATTGTTGGCCGAGACGACGTTCGCGTCGGCTACGTCGTCCAGCTCGCAATGATCGCTGCAGTTGCGGTGACGCTCGCAGCCTTCGCGCTCCGGCAGGCGCAAGTCAGACTTGGTGAGCGAAGCGAACGCGCCCTCTACGACCTGCGATCGAAATTGATCGGGCATATCAACCAGCTCAGCTTGGCCGACCACAACGAAGAGCGGCGCGGCGGACTCGTTGCGCGAGTCACCTCCGACATCGAGACGCTGGCGCAGTTCTTCCAGTGGGGCGGCATGGCGTGGATGCGCAGTTCGACCCTGATGGTCATCGTCGCCATTGCCATGCTTGCCTACGACTGGATGCTTGCGCTGATTGCGTTCGCCATCTCGTTGCCGCTGGCCTACGTGTTGCGGGCGGTGCAGAAGCGTCTGGTCGTCGCCCATGGGCAGGCACGAGAGAGCAACGGGGAGATGCTGGGCGCAATTGCCGAGGTCGTTTCGGGTGCCGGTGCAATTCGGGCCTACGACGCTGGCGACACGCTCGCCGGGGTTGTTGAGGAAGCGACCGAGAAGAAAGCACGAGATCAGATTCGTGCAGCGCTGTACGGAGCGTTCCTCTTTCCGTCTGGTGAGATCTTCGCGGTTTTTACGGTGTCGGCAGTGATCGGCGCCGGTATCTGGCGCGGGCCCGAAGGCGGCTTGACCGCTGGAGCACTTGTCAGCTTCGTATTCCTCACGTACAGATTCCTCGAACCGATCGCCGAGTTCACCGAGGTCATCGATCAGACTCAGACCGCTGTGGCTGGTCTGCACCGAGTGCTGTCGGTACTCGACATGCCGATTAGTCCGACCGAACCTGAGCAGCCGGTGGCACTCCCCAGTGGACAGCTCGACATCACGATCAGCCAGGTCGACTACGCCTACCCGACGAGACTGGGCGAGTCGATCGACAGCGATGCGCGAGGTGGAATGCTGGTGCTGCGCGGTATTGACATTCATATCGCTGCCGGGCAACAAGTTGCCATGGTTGGGTCGACCGGCTCGGGCAAGACCACGCTGGGCCGTCTCCTTGCCCGCTTTGCAGACCCAACCGCCGGCACTATTTCGATTGGTCGGGTTCCGCTCGCTCATGTCGGACGGGCCGACCTCCGGAGTCGCCTCGTTGTCGTGTCGCAGGAGCCATTCCTCTTCGACGACACGATCGCCCGCAACGTTGCCTTCGCTCGCGCGGGTGCTACAGCGGCCGACGTGCAACGGATCGTCGACAATCTCGACGTCGCCGACTGGGTAGGGACACTCAGCGAGGGACTCGACACACGTGTTGGCGAGCGCGGTGGTCAGCTCAGTGCCGGTGAACGGCAGCTGGTCGCACTGCTCCGCGCCGGCCTTGCAGACCCTGACATCTTGATTCTCGACGAGGCGACGTCCAGTGTCGACGCGTTGACCGAGGTTCGGATCGCCCGGGCCCTTGATCACCTCGCAGCATCACGAACAACCATTGCAATCGCGCACCGTCTTTCGACGGCGGCACGCGCCGATCGGGTGCTCGTGCTGGCAGATGGCGTCATTGTCGAAGATGGACATCACAACGTCCTTGTCAACGCTGGTGGGGTCTATGCCGGCCTCTACGACGCTTGGGTGGAGTCGACCAGCATTCAGCGCTGATCAGTCGCCAGGGTCGACGCCGAAGGGCAGTTCGCCTCGGACGCTGCCGATGATGCAGTCAACTGCGTCGAGGTCGACGGAACGGACGGCTTCGAATGGGCGGGTTTTGCCCGGCTTGACGTCGTCGATGATGACGTTGGCTTGACGGCGCTGATTGTCAGTGCCGGGCCTCACGAATGCGACGCGAACCGTGAACGAGGCGGTGTCGGCGCTGGCGTTTGTCAGCTCGCCTTTCGCCGTGACGTCGTTGCCCTCACGCTCGCAGGAGGTGATCAGGGTGCTGTTTTCGGCGGGGCTTTCGAAGCGGTCGATTGCACGAACCATGACGATAGAGAAGATCAGGCCGCCGACGCAGGCCAATAAGCCGATGGGCCCGAGCACGAGACCGGCTGTGGCCATGCCTTGGCCAACACCGAATTGCGGGCCAGGCGTCTTGGCACGTCGACGTGCCCGAAGGCCGAGCACGATTGCCAGCACGCCCGCGAAAGCAGCCACAGCGAAGATGAACGGTAGCCAGCCGAGGCCGATGGCGATAATCCCCAGGACCATCGAGGCGGTTGCTGCGCCGTTCTTGGTTCCGGGCTGCGGGGCCTGTTGTTGACCGACTGTGTCGGGCTGTTGAGCGTTCTGCTGACCGTCCGCACCAGGCTGCGTGCCGAGTGGATCGACGAACCGATCGCCTGCGGACGATACGTCAGCAGTCCACGAGGCGCCGTTGTGATATCGAAGCTCAAATCGAGCAGCGGGGTCGGAGTACCAGCCGGCCTGCACATCGTTCATCCGGCGCAAGCTATCCCGACGAGCCCTCCATACGCGGCGGTGCCGCCGTACAGTCTGCAAGCATGGAACTCGTCTTCATCCGCCATGGTCAACCCGAGTGGATGCGCGACGACCTCAACGTGGAGAATCCGCCGTTGACCGAACTCGGCCACCATCAGTCGAAGCGCATGGCCGAGGTGCTCGCAGCCGAAGAATTCGACGAGGTGCTGGTCTCGCCCCTCCTCCGGGCACGCCAGACTGCTGCTCCGCTTTACGAAGCGCTCGGCCGTGACGAAGTGATTGACGAATGGCTGCAGGAAATTGGTGACCCAAGCTGGAACGGTACCCCGTATTCGTTGGCCCAGGAGGCGTATAAGGAACTGCTCGCCCGCCCGTCGCTCGAACGATGGACGGGCCTCGAAGGCGGCGAGTCAGTGCGTGACTTCGCCGACCGGATCACTGCCGGTGCCAACGGATTCATGGCACGGCACGGTGGCACACACGTCGGCGGCGAATTGCCCGTCTGGAAGCTCGACAATCCCAATCAGCGGATCGCAATGGTTGCTCACGCCGGCACCAACTCCATGGCACTCGGGCACCTGCTCGGCGTCGATCCGGTGCCATGGCAGTGGGAACGGTTTCAACTGCACCACACCTCGATCACGCGGCTCGAAACGTTCGAACTTGGCGACGGTCATGCGTTCGGCATGAGCGCGTTGGGCAACGCCGAACATCTTGCGCTAAACGATCGAACACGCTGAACATCTACGGTCGTCGCGATGAGCGACCTCGCGGTTCCCAACGAACGTATTGAGCCCGATCCCGACCTGCTGAAGATGTTCTCTTTCAACCTCTTCAATCAGCTGAGCGGAGCGGTCACGGCCGGCATGATTCATCTTGGCGATCGGCTCGGGCTTTTCACGGCTCTCGCCGATGCTGGCGAACAACTCACGACGCACGAGTTGGCCGACCGACTCAAACTCGACGAGCGATGGGTGCGCGAATGGGCGTACAACCAGGCTGCTGCGAAGTTTCTGACTGTCGATAACGCCGACGAACCCGGCTCTGAACGCTTTGGCCTGTCGCCTGAAGGCGTCGCCGTGCTCGCGTCGCCGAACAGTCCGGCGAGCGGGATGGGCATGTTCCACCGCTTTCCCCAAATGATCGGAGCGCTCGACGTCATGCCCGAGAGTTTTCGAACAGGCCAGGGCCACGGCTACGACAGCCACGGTTGCGAAGGGGCCATCGGTATTGAGCGCAGTTTTGAGCCGTGGAACCGCAGCCACCTCATTCCGACGGTGCTCCCACTCGTCGGTGACGGCGACGTAGTTGAACGGCTCCGGGCCGGGATCACGGTTGCCGACATTGGTTGCGGAGCAGGCGGAGCGGTGCTGATGATGGCTCAGGCCTTCCCCAACTCGACGTTCGTTGGCTATGACATCAGCCAGTACGCCCTCGACCGCGCCGAGTCGAGGCGCGTCGAGGGTGGTGTGTTGAACGCGCGCTTCGTCGATCCGCGTCACGAGCCGTTACCGACCGACGCATCAGTCGATTTCGTCACCACATTTGACTGCATTCACGACATGTCGCACCCAACTCAGATGATCGCGTCGATCAAAGAGGCGATTGCTGACGACGGCACATGGCTCCTCGTCGACATTAAGGGCCGTGACACGTTCGGCGAGAACATCGAGAAAAATCCGATGGCGGCGCTCATGTACGGCATCAGCGTGTTGTCGTGTATGTCATCAGCGCTCTCGGAGCCCGGCGGCGAAGGCCTCGGCACGCTCGGCTTGCCAGAGGGCAAGGCCCGCGAGATGTCGGCCGCAGCCGGGTTCCGCGACTTCCGCCGACTCGATATTGATCACACCGTCAATGCGTTCTACGAGATTCACCCGTGAGTCGCCTGTCGAGGCTGTCTCGCTCGATCGACGGCAAGACCGCGATTGTCACCGGCGCGGCAAGCGGCATGGGCCGCGCCACTGCGCACTTGTTCGCAGATGAAGGCGCGCGTGTCGTTGTTGCCGACCTTGGCGCGGATCGTGTCGCTGCAGTGGTCAATGAGATCAGCGCAGTGCACGGCCCCGACCGTGCGCTCGGCATCGAGTGCGATGTCGCCGACCACGAACAACTTCGCAGCATGGTCGAGGCAACCGTGCAGCAGTTCGGCGGCCTCGACATCGTTGTCAACAATGCCGGCGTGTCGATGGTCAACTCGGCGTTTCAGCCCGAGGACGAGTTCGAGGCCAACTGGGCAACGACGCTCGACATCAACGTGACAGCACATGCCCGTCTGATCCGACTCGCGCTGCCGTACCTGACCAAGTCGGGGGCGGGTCGCATCGTCAACATTGCCTCGACCGAGTCGATCGTGACAACGGCTGGCCTCGCAGCGTACGCCGCAACCAAGGCTGGAGTTGTCGGTCTGACGAAGAGTTTCGCCGTTGAGCTCGGCCGCCACGGGGTGACGGTCAACTGTGTCTGTCCTGGCCCGATCGACACGGGCATGACTGCCGGCATCGATACCGAGGCCAAGGAGAAATACGCCCGCCGCCGGGTGCCGCTTCGTCGCTACGGCAGCCCCGAGGAAGTAGCGCACATGACGCTCAACCTCTGTATGCCAGCATCAAGCTTCGTGAACGGAACGTCGATTCCGGTTGACGGCGGCATGACCATCCGACACACGTAACTACCTGCCGAAGCCGGTGTTCAGCCCTGTGAGGCCGGTCGGGTCGTGCCGGCCGACGGCGAGTTGCTCGAGTGTGCCGATGCCTTCGTTTTCGCCGAGTCCGCCGGTCGTTGTGGCGCGGACGATCGACTGGATATGGACATGGTGCAGCGCGTTTGGATCTCCCACTGGCAAGCGCCAACGATCGCCATCCACGGCAAGTTCGCCCTTCCAGACGCCGTGGCGCCAGTCGGGATGGCCGTAGCCGATGCCCAACATGTGGAAGTCGAAGAGCGGTTCGAGCCTGATCGTCGAGGAATCGCCGCTCCAGGGTACGAAGTCGATTTCGAACCATTCGGCGCGACGGGTGCCGGGCTGCCACCCGATTCGGTAGTCAACGCTGCGCATCGCCTCCGCTGGCTCGGCGACGGCGTTGTCGCCTCTGCCTCGGTTGGCGAGCGAGACGAATCCTGTCTCGTGCCAGCGCTTGCCGTCGGAGTATTCATTGATGTCAAAGTGTGTCGAGAAGGTGTCGAAGTTGAGAGGTGCCCATAACCAGTAGAACTGCGGATCGGCAACCGGAGCTCCGGTTGCGGCCGGCTCACCGACAGGCCGAACGCCCCACGAGCGGTCACGGCTGCCGACGGTTTCACCAGGTTCGAGGTCGATCAGTTCGCCGTCGACTTCTACCCAGCCTTCCCAACCACCGAACTGTGTCATGCGCGTCGAGTCCATGAGGACGCGCTGGCCCACTTGGTTGAAAAAATGTGGTTCTTCGATCGGTGCTGATCGACGGACGAATGTCAGGTCGGCGCGAAGTCCGTGCTCCGGAGCATCGACCGCCAGACGTAGTGCGTTGAGCGGATCGAGGACCTCCACCTCGATTGGCCCGACCACGTTGGCATCAGCACGGTCGAGCGGCGCACGGCGCGACGCGTGCACGTTGATCTGCTCGGCATCGAGGGTTCGGCCATTGAGAACAACGCTGAAGTGAGCGTCAGCGACGTGGCGATTGGGGTACAAGCCCATCGCGAGCGCAAAGAACAGCCGAGTGTCCTTTGTGTACCCGTTGAAGAAGTAGCGGTCGTAGTGATTCAGGTCAGTCCCGGCGGTTCGAGCCACCGGGTGTGACGTTTGATGGACAGGAAAGTCGTCGAACGAACTGAGCACCAACTCGACGCTAGTCGTAGAATAGGAGCCATATGTTGCGGGATGCATCAGGTGGCTGGCTTCGAGGGCTCGACCGTTATCGCTGGCTGGCGATTATCACGACTGCTGGCATTTGCGTGCTGGTGGTTGCCGGTGGCGCCGTCCGATTGACCGGAAGTGGGCTCGGCTGCGACGACTGGCCGAATTGCAACGCGGAGCGCTTCGTCGACGTGTCGTCAGGACACACCGCAATCGAGCAGGCCAACCGATTACTCAGTGGGGCGATCGGCGTCCCGACGTTACTCCTTGCGGTCGCGGCCTTCCGCCAACGTCCTCGTCGAGTCGGGCTCCGGTGGCCTGCAGTGGGCGTCTTCGTCTCGGTGTTTGCAAACGGCGTTGTCGGTGGCATCGCTGTCCGGGCTGACCTCCACCCGGCCCTCGTACAGTCGCACTTTCTCCTCGCAATGGTGTCAATCACATTCGGCATGGTCGCGATTCGACGTTCTTCGCCGTTCACCCAGCCAAACGCTGCCACGTTCGAGACGCGCACCCGACAATTTGCGATCGTTGTTGCGGGGTTGACTGCTGCAGCGCTCGCAACCGGCACCGTTGTGACCGGTACGGGTCCGCATGCTGGAGACCAAGACGCCCGTCGATTCGGCTTCGACATCTCGCACGTCGCTCGGATTCACAGTGTCGCTGTCATCATTGCCTTAGTTGCTGCAGTGCTGCTCGCCCTGCAGCTACGGAATGACGGACCCGCGCAGCGTCGCGTCGGTGGAACGCTTTCTGCCTGGATCTTCGTCGGGCTGCTGCAGGGAGGCGTTGGCTACACGCAGTATTTCAATGGAGTTCCCGAGCTGTTGGTCGGCGTACATATCGCTCTCGCCACGGCGCTCTGGGTGGTCACAATGCAGCTCTGGATTCTCGGGTCCGGGGTGGAAATAGCAAAACATCAAGCCGAGTTTGCAACGGCGCCTCTCGTCAGGGTCTAGTGTCTCGCTCCGTGCTGCACAGGTCTCAGGGAAGACCGCCACATCAGCTGGCGATCCCCACCTCAACCCAACGATCCGGTCGGCATTCGACTTGGTCGACCACTCTCCTTGCGGCCCTTGCGTCGCTGATGGCATTCTTGTCGTTTGGCGGCTCAGTTGCTGCGCAGGACGAACCTGCCGAGTCGATCGGCGGCACGATGCGTGCACAAGACGACGCGGGGGAGCGAATCTTCGTCGAAGGCGTCGAGTTCACCGTCTTCGACGCCGCTGGTAACGAGGTCGGAACGGCAACGACCGATGCCGAAGGAGTCTGGCTGGTCCCGCTGCCGGGTTCCGGCGTCTACTCGGTCGAACTCAACATTGATACGTTGCAAGGGTTTGAGCTACGCAACGGGGACAACAACCCGCTGAACGGGGTTGAAGTACAGACAAACACGAACAAGAACACCTTGTTCGCACTCGGTGAGCGTGTGGTTGAGGAATCCAACTCCATTCGTCCCGTCCAGCTGTTCGTCGACGGCATCAAGCTCGGCATGATCATTGCAATGTGCGCAATCGGCCTGTCGCTGATCTACGGCACGACCGGCCTCACCAACTTCGCACACGGCGAAATGGTCACGTTTGGCGCAATGATCGGGTACGTCTTCCACGTGACCTGGCAGTTCGATTTCCTCGGAAGTTGGATGACGTCCTTGGTGTTTGCTGGGGTGATGGCAACCGTCATCACCGGCGCCGTTGGCGGACTGTTTAACGAACTCGTGTGGAAGCGGCTCCGCAACCGTGGAGCCAGCCTGATCTCGGCACTCGTTGTGTCGATTGGCCTCTCAATCTTCTTCCGGTACGTCTTCCTCTACCAGTTCGGCGGCCGCGCTGGGTTCTATCGAGATTTCCGCATTGGCGACCAGGTCGAGTTCTTCGGTCTGTTCACGATGCTCCGCAAGGACATCTTCATCGTCGTGTTCGGAACTTTGGTGTTGATCGGTGTGGCAACGGCGCTTCGTAAGACCCGATTCGGCAAAGCAATGCGTGCCGTTGCCGACAACCGTGACCTTGCCGAGTCGTCTGGTATCGACGTCGAGCAGGTCATTAAGTACGTATGGATCGTTGGCAGCGCACTCGCCGGTCTCGGCGGTGTGCTTTTCGGACTCACAGAAAACATCAACTGGGAGATGGGCTTCCGCCTCCTCTTGCTGATGTTCGCCGGTGTCACGCTCGGCGGCCTTGGCACGGCCTACGGCGCCCTACTGGGCAGTCTGGTTGCCGGTGTCTTCATTCAGATGTCGACATTGATCATTCCTGGAGATATGAAAAATATCGGGGCGCTGCTCGCATTGATTGTCATCCTCCTGGTGCGCCCGCAAGGCTTGCTTGGACGAGCGGAACGGATCGGATAGGAGATCATCATGGATTGGGGATCAATCATCGAGAGCCTGTTCCGCGGGCTCATTGGCGAGAGCTTCATTGTCTTCGCCCTGGCCGCAATCGGCCTGAACGTTCACTTCGGTTTTACCGGACTACTCAACTTCGGCCAGACGGTCTTTATGGCTGCCGGCGCCTACGGCCTCGCAATGATGGTCGCAACCATCGGGCCTGCGGCGAACAGAAACTTTGGCTGGAACCTGAGCGACAGCACCTTGTTCTGGCTCGGCATCTTTGTTGGTGTCATCGTGTTCCCGGTCATCTTCGCGCTGATCATGGGTATTCCGACCCTGCGTCTGCGTGCCGACTACCTCGCCATCGTGACGATCGCCGTGGCCGAGATCTTCCGCCTCCTGGTCCGCACACCCACGCCCGGCATCAAGAAGTGGACAAACTCTTCGGACGGACTCACGGGTTTCTCGGGAACGTTCTACGACATGAGCCCGTTCGGTACGCAAGATCGCTACCTCTTCAATCTGTTCACCGGCAACCAGATGTTCCTGGTGATCGTTGGCTGGGCTGTGTTAGCCATTGCTGCAACGATCTGTTGGCTGCTCATTCGCAGCCCATGGGGACGAGTTCTTAAGGCGATTCGCGAAGATGAAGACGCTGCCCGAAGCCTCGGTAAGAACGCCTACTCATACAAAATGCAGGCACTGATCATCGGCGGCATTTTCGGTGCGGTCGGCGGCATGATCCGTGCCATTGGCTTCTCGGTAGCTCAGCCTGACAACTTCATCACGGACGTCACATTCTTTGTGTGGGTTGCACTGATCCTCGGCGGGGCCGGCAAGGTGCTTGCTCCGATCGTTGGTGCATCGTTGTTCTTCGGCTTGCTCAGCTTTTCCGACACGTTCCTCCGCGAAGGCGTGTCGGCCGGTGTGATCCCTGATGCGATCATGACCGGTACACAGGTTGGCCAGGTGCGCTTCATGATCATGGGCCTCGGCCTCGCACTCCTTGCGGCGTTCCGCCCGCAAGGCATCTTTGGTAATAAGGAAGAGATGGCGCTCGATGACCGGTGACCAGTTCGAAGGTAAGTTCACGGATGATTTGGTCCCTGATGCGGGACCCCTCGCTGGCGCGGCCGGCGACGTCTCTGATATGAGCGTGGCAGTCTCAGACAAGATTGCCGGCGTTGACTCGGTGGCAGCGCGTGCCGCGCTTGTTGACGTTGCCTGGGAGCCGGGTGCCAAGAAGCCTGACCCGATTCTTCTCGCCGACGGTGTCATCCGGCGCTACGGCGGCCTCACCGCTGTCGATGTCGAACATGTCGAAGTGCAGCGGGGCGTTATCACAGCGCTTATCGGGCCGAACGGTGCTGGCAAGACGACGTTGTTTAACCTGCTCACCAACTTCGACACGCCGGATCAAGGCACCAGGATTTTCGACGGGCACATCATCGACAAGGTGCCAGCGCACAAGATTGCCAACTACGGCATGGTGCGTACGTTCCAGCTCACCAAGGCGCTGTCGAAAATGACTGTCATCGAGAACATGAAACTTGGTGCAACCGGTCAGAAGGGCGAGTCGATGTGGCGTTCCGTCCTGCCCTTCACATGGCGAGCACAGGAAAAGGCGATAGAAGAACGCGCCGATACGCTCCTCCATCGATTCAAGCTCTCCCACATGCGTGACGAGTTTGCCGGCACGATGTCCGGTGGGCAGCGCAAGCTTCTCGAGATGGCGCGTGCACTGATGGTCGAGCCATCGATGGTGATGCTCGACGAGCCGATGGCTGGCGTTAATCCGGCCCTGACCCAGTCGCTTCTCGGCCACGTCACGGGTCTGCGTGACGCAGGAATGACCGTGTTGTTCGTCGAACACGACATGGACATGGTCCAAGAGATCTCCGACTGGGTCATCGTGATGGCCGAGGGCCGGATCATTGCCGAGGGGCCGCCGGCCTCGATCGGCCAAAACAAGGCTGTGGTTGATGCTTATCTCGGCTCAAACCATGACTCCGCACTCGATCTTGACACTGAACTGTGAGCCCTGACGATGTCTGACGCTTCCCCGAATACAGCCGGTGCGCCGGTCGCGACGAAGAGCGAGCCGCTGCTCGTCGCCGACAATCTGACGGCGGGCTATATCCCCGGTGTCAACATTCTTAACGACTGCTCCCTCGAGCTCGCCCAAGGCGAACTGGTCGGGATTATTGGCCCGAACGGCGCCGGTAAGTCCACGCTGATCAAGTCGATGTTTGGCCTCGTCAACATCCGCGAGGGCCAGGTGCGCCACCGTGGTGAGGAGATCACGAACCTCAAGGCAAATAAGTTAGTGAGCCGTGGCATCGGTTACGTGCCGCAGAACAACAATGTTTTCCCTGCGCTCACGGTCACCGAGAACCTGGAGATGGGAACATTTCTCAATCCTCCGTTGTACAACGAGCGCGTCGGCATAATTGGCGACATGTTCCCGCGTCTGATGGAACGTGCTGACCAGCGCGCCGGATCGTTGTCTGGCGGTGAGCGTCAGATGCTGGCCATGGGCCGTGCGCTGATGATGGATCCGTCGGTGCTGCTGCTCGACGAGCCGTCTGCTGGCCTGTCTCCGGCATTGCAGGACGAGGTGTTCATTCGTTGTCACCAGATCAACAAGGCCGGCGTGTCGATCATCATGGTCGAGCAGAACGCCAGCCGTTGCTTGCAGATCTGTCACCGTGGCTACGTGCTCGATCAGGGCTCAAATGCCTACACCGGCACGGGCAAGGAACTCCTGCACGACCCCAAGGTCATCGAGCTGTATCTCGGCACCCTGGTCAAAGACCACCAAGACGACTGATCTGTCAGGGCCTGCTGGTACTGAAATCAAAAAGAGCCCGGGGCGCAAGCCCCGGGCTCTTCAGTTGTTGGTCAGAAGATCAGCAGAAGTCTGAGTTGATCAGACCTCGACCGAGCCCTCAACCGAACCGACAACGACGGTGGTGCCGGTCTCATCGAATTCCAAGATGAGGATGGAAGCCTGTGTGGGCTCACCTTCGTCACCGAACTCGAACGGGCAAGGAACTCCTGCACGACCCCAAGGTCATCGAGCTGTATCTCGGCACCCTGGTCAAAGACCACCAAGACGACGGATCTGTCAGGGCCTGCTGGTACTGAAATCAAAAAGAGCCCGGGGCGCAAGCCCCGGGCTCTTCAGTTGTTGATCAGAAGATCAGCAGAAGTCTGAATTGATCAGACCTCGACCGAACCCTCAACCGAACCGACAACGACGATGGTGCCGGTCTCATCGAATTCCAAGATGAGGATGGAAGCCTGTGTGGGCTCACCTTCGTCACGGAACTCGAGCGGGCCGGAGACACCGTCGTAGTCGAAGTCAGTGCCGGCCTCGGCGAGTGCGAGGCAGTCGGCGTAGGTCGTGCACTTTTCGCCGCCACGGGTGACGTCGTTGATGGCTGCGCCGACGGCAACACCGTCGTCGGAACCGGCAACGGTGGCTGCCAGCGCCAGAATGATGACGGTGTCGTACGACTCTGCGGCGTACGAGAAGTCAACGAGGTCGGGGTTCACTGCGAGGAGCAGGTCGCGGAAGTCTGCGAGCTGACCGTCAACGTCGACGCCCGGGAGCGTTCCACGCATGCCAGCGAGGACCGTGGGGTCGTCGAAAGCTGCTGCGAGGGCGTTGCCCATGTTGCCGTCGGTACCGTAAACCAGCTTGTCAGCCGGGCCAGCGCCGTTCTCGATGAGACCTGTGAGGATCTTCGAGGTCTCGTCAAAGCCGATGATGACGATGGCATCCGAGCCAGCGTCAACAGCCTTGCCGACGACGTCGTCGAAGTTCTCAGCCTTCGGGTCGTAGATTTCGGCGAGGTCAGTCACGCCACCCTGCGCCTCGAACGGGCCCTGGGTGAACTCGAGCAGGCCGGTGCCGTAGGCATCGTTGAGAACGAGGAAGGTGGCCGAGGTAGCGCCGTCAGCGATCATGATGTCAGCAAGTGCTGCACCCTGAATCACGTCGGACGGAGCGGTACGGAAGTACAGACCGTTGTCGTCGTAGTCAGTAAAGGTCGGCGAGGTGTTCGCCGGGCTGAAATGGACTTTGCCAGCCTGAGTGATCTTGTCGATCACGGTCAGGGACACACCGGAGCTTGCAGCTCCGATGAAGGCGTCAACGTCTTCAGCGAGGAGACGGTCAACCGTGGCGTTGGCCACTTCACCGTTGTCGCCGGAGTCGCCCGGGAGCCATTCGATGTCGGCACCAAGAACGCCGCCAGCGGCGTTCACGTCTGCGATACCAGCTTCAACACCAGCGAATTCCGGCGGTCCGAGGAACGCCAGGTTGCCGGTCTCGGGCAGGATGCCGCCAAGGCGAAGGATGCCGTCTGAGCCAGTAGCGGGTGCTTCTGTCTCGGCCGGTGCCTCGGTCGCAGCAGGAGCGTCGGTCTCGGCCGGTGCTTCTGTGTCGGCGGGTGCCTCGGTCTCAGCGGGTGCCTCGGTCTCGGCGGGTGCCTCGGTTGTTGTCGCAGCCTCGTCGCTACCGCAAGCTGCGGCAACGAGCGTCAGACCGACGAGCAACGAACCGACGCGTGTGACGCGTGATTTCTGCATGTGGGTTATTCTCCCCCTGTTTGGACAGGCGCGGGATGCACCTGTTCTTTAGGAAGCCGTCACCCTACTACTGTTTATCGATGGCCCATACACCGCGCCTCGTCAGACTGGCTTGCCAAACGCTATTCTCGAAATCGTGTCTGTTTCGGCGACGTCTCGCGATGAGGTCGGTCTTCTCGAGGCGCTGGCAACGACCCGCGCAATTCGTCGATACACCGACGATCCCGTACCAACGAGCGATCTCCAGCAGATCCTCTGGCACGCGGGGCGCGCTCCGTCTGGCTCGAATCGGCAGCCGTTCAGGTTCCTCGTTCTGCGCGATGGCCCGAACGCCGAAACGGCAAAAGCGCTGCTCGGTGAAGTGTTTCGAACGGGCTGGGCAACCAAACGTGCTGGCGATGGGTACCGACCGTCCCGGTTCGCCGACTCGATGCAGCACTATGTCGACAACTTCGAAGCGACGCCAGTCGTCGTGCTCGTCTGTCTCGACCGGTACCGCGAGCCAAGCCCGTACGAGGGCGCATCGGTGTACCCGGCATGCCAAAACCTGCTACTCGCAGCCCGGGCACTGGGGTACGGAGGGGCATTGACGATGTGGCATCTCGGAGTCGAGGACGAACTGCGCGAGATGTTGGAGATTCCGGCGACGGTTGCGCTTTCAGCGTGTATCACCCTCGGGGTGCCCGCGGGCCGGCACGGACCCCTCAAGCGCAAGCCGCTCGAAGATGTGGTCTTCGATGGCCGCTGGGGTGACCGGCCGACTTGGATCACCGCGTAGATTCGCGGCATGCCACTCATTGCTGGAGTCGATTCCTCGACGCAATCGACCAAGGTCGAAATTCGAGATCAGGAAACTGGCGCGGTGATCGCATCCGCCTCAGCGCCACATCCTGCCGTCATCGCGCCAGCGAGTGAGCAGAACCCAGCGTCATGGTGGATCGCATTCGAACAAGCGTGGGCGCAGGTTGGATCTCCACGAGTCGCCGCTATCAGCGTCGGTGGCCAGCAGCATGGAATGGTTGCGCTCGACTCAGAAGGCACCGCCGTGCATCCTGCCAAGTTGTGGAACGACACCGAGTCGGCAGACGACGCTAATCGGCTGACAGGTCTCGTCTCGCCGGCCGATTGGGCAGCCGCAGTCGGGAGTGTTCCTGTCGCAGCTTTCACCATTACGAAACTTGCATGGCTCGCTCGCACGCACACCGATGTGTGGCAACGGGTGCGCCACGTGATGCTGCCGCACGACTACATCACCAACCGACTCTCCGGTCACTTGACGACCGGAAGCACAACTGATCGCGGTGATGCATCCGGTACCGGCTACTGGTCGCCAGCCGACGGCACGTACCGGACCGACTTGCTCGACCTGGTCGACAACACTCGTGATTGGGACTCGATGCTGCCGCGAGTGCTCGGTCCAATGGATGATGCAGGCCGCAGCACGTCTGCGACGATCGCCACAGGCGCAGTGGTCGCTCCGGGTACCGGAGACAACATGGCGGGAGCGCTGGGCGTCGGGCTTCGACCTGGCGATGCCGTCATCTCGATTGGCACGTCCGGCACGGTCTACGCCGTGTCGAACACCCCGACATCAGACCCGAGCGGCGCTGTGGCGGGGTTCGCCGATGCCACCGGTCGTTTCCTTCCTCTCGTCTGTACATCAAATGCTGCCAAGGTCGTCGACGCTGTCGCGCGCCTCCTCGGTGCCGACCACGACGAGTTCGATCGCCTCGCGCTGGCAGCATTGCCAGACGGGCCGACGCTGCTGCCGTATTTTGACGGCGAACGAACCCCCAACCGTCCAGACGCTCGCGGTGTCATCGGGGGCCTCCGCACCGACGTGACGCGTGAACAGTTTGCTCGCGCTGCCGTCGACGGTGTGGCCTGTGGTCTGCTCGACGGGCTCGATGCGCTCAGGGCGCTGACCGCTCTCAACGGTCGAGTAATGCTCACCGGCGGGGGAGCGCGGTCGCAGGCAATGCAGCAGGTCGTGGCATCGCTCATCGATTCGCCAGTGGTGTTGAGTTCAGCTGACGAAGCGGTTGCGACCGGTGCTGCCGTGCAAGCTTGCGCGGTGCTCGAGCAGGTTGATCATTCGGTGATCCAAGATCGTTGGGGCCTCGGCGCCGGTGCCAATGTCGATCCGATCATCGCACCCGACACCACGACTCGCGCACGCTACGCAGCGCTGCGCGACACATCACAATCTCATGGATGACCCGTTCCGGCTGCTCGGGCTGAACACGAATGCCTCTGCTGCAGATGTTCGCCAAGCCCGACGTGACCTCGCGAAAAAACACCATCCTGACGCAGGCGGAGACGCCGACCTGATGCGTGTGATTAACGACGCAGCGGGTGCAGCACTCCGGATTCTCGCGAACCCGCATGAGCCGACGCCGCTACGGACCGACGCTCCAGCGAACTCAGCTCACGAACCTGACGATGTGGGGATGACTCACGACGTTCCATCCTTCACGGTTGAAGCGCTGCCTGTCGAGACGTTCGAAGCGCTCCTCGTCGTCACGTCATGGATCGGCGAGGTCATCGATGACGAACCGCCGTACCGGCTCGATGTTCTTATCCACGCCCAAGACGACATCGAGTATCCGTGCTGGTGCCGATTGGAGTTGGTTCCCGATGCTGGGGCCTCGACAGTCAGTATCGGGGTGGGGAGCTACGACAACCAGCCCACGCCATCAATCACCGTGTTGCGTGACCTCTGGATCGCGCACCTGAACCGTTACGACTGGTCCTAGCACCGTGGGTCAGTATCGTGGTGTGGGGAAGGGGCTCGTGGGAAATTTGGTGGACGGCCGATGAGGTAGATGGTGACCGTTTGTTCGAGGTGTCCAAGCCGGAGGTGTTGACGCCCAAGGTTTCGGCAGGCAGGGCGAAGACGTTCCGCTCCTATGACCAGCATCAGTCGTTTCTGTTGACGCCGTTGCGTGAGATCGAACGTCGTTGCCAGACCGATGTCGCGTTCCGTTGGTTGTCAGCGAAAACGGCACCCGATTACAGGTCGGTTTCGAGGTTCGGTCGCCGCCACCTGGCAGCGCTCGATGATCTGTTCGCGCAGGTGTTGGTGTTGTGCGCAAACGCCGGGCTGATCAAGTTGGGTCGGGTCGCGTTAGATGTCACCAAGCTCGACGCGTCGGCATCGAAACACACCACTCTGTCCTCCCGTCGCCTGGTGAAACGGATCCCCGAACTCGAAGCCGAAGCCGCGGCCGACGAGTTCTCCCAGATCATCGAGCGGGTGTTCGGGCAGACGAAAGTGAAACAGAACGCCGGCCTGCTCCGACTACGCGGGCTCGCCGGAGCCCAAGGCGAGTTCGCCCTCCACGCGCTCTGTCACAACCTGCGCAAATTCGCCAATGCCACACCGGCCATCGCCGACTGGCCGGCCAGAACCGGCCCGCCAACGCAACAACGACTCCCACCCATCACCGAAACCGAATCAGAGGCCCACGGTCCTAGCAATTTACCGAGGCCGGGGGGCGGCAGCCTTCGTCAGCCGGTCGCGGAGGGCATGGCCCAGCCCGATGGCGGGCGGCAGTACCACGATCAACATTTTGACTCCACGAGCATCCGCCGCGCGTAGTTCGGAATACAGCGATCGCGCCGCCTTCGCGAGGTCGTCGTCGAACTCGAGGATCTCGGCGCCTGACGTTCCCGCACGAAGTGCCCAAGCGTCGTCAGGTTGGTCGACGAGGCGTACCTCGCAGTTCGGTGCGTAGTGCGACTCGAGCATGCCGCTTGCCCGCGATGGCCCTGATGCCTGGGCGAGGTCGTGCACGAGCGCAGCCACATCGTCGGCTGTGATTGCACCGGCTCGCAAGAGTTGAGGCGGATCAACGGTGGTGTCGATGATCGTGCTCTCGAGCCCCACCGTGCATGGGCCGCCATCGAGAATGACGTCTGTTACAGGATCGAGGATGTCACCTAAGTCGTCGAGGACATGCTGCGCCGCTGTTGGGCTGACAGCACCGAACCGATTAGCCGAGGGAGCAGCGATCGCCAACCCGCTCTCTCGGAGCAGGCCGAGTGTCATTGGATGCGCTGGGACGCGTAAACCGACTGTCGTTCGGCCACCGGTCACAGCGTCGAGCGCCTGATTAGATCTCGGCACGATCAACGTGAGCGGCCCGGGCCAACCATCGCGAGCCAGACGACGTGCGACCTCACTCGGTTCTGACGACCAGACATCGAGTTGGTCCGTGTCGGCGATATGAACAATGAGTGGGTGGCCGGTGGGCCGACCCTTCACGGCAAAGATGCGCGCAACGGCGCGGGGGTTTGAGGCATCTGCAGCCAGGCCGTACACGGTCTCGGTCGGTACAGCGACGAGGCCCCCGGCGCGCAGCTTTTGAATCGCGACGTCGACGTCGGTGATGACCAACGATGGTGTGTTCATCGGTGAAACAGGTTCAGATAGCGTCGAGAAATTCGAGCGTCGCATCGAAAAATCCGAAGGCTTCGGGCGTTGCGAAGTGGTCGACGTTCTTCAATGTTACGCACCGGCCGTCAGGAAAGCGGCGAGCGAGCTCGTTGCCCGGGTGGGCGAAATCGCGATCGCCGACGACAATGAGAACCGGACAGGTGACGGTCGCAAAATCGTCGGGTTGGAGGTCGCCAACTGGCGGGCGACGTATGACTGCCGTGAGCGCGCGTATGTCGTTGCCGGGCTGCTGTGCGTACTGCACGAAGAGCCGCGCCGTCTGATCTATTTCGTCGAGATCTGGTGCAGTGTCTGTGTCTTCGGCTTGGATAACCCGCTCGAGCCCTTCGACGATGCGGGTCGCGCCGGCATGGTCGCGATCGATCACGTTCTGGCCAATGCCAGCCAGAACGACGCGGCTGAAACGTTCGGGCCGAGCGATGGCCGCGCTGAGCAAAGTCAGCGCACCGAGCGAAAACCCCACGGCCTCGACGGGTTCGTCAGGCGACTCGGCATCGATGGCATCGAAGACCCGTTCGGTCAGGTCGATATACGCCTCGGGATTGTGTGGTTTTGGCGCCTCGCCGTGGCCGAGCAGGTCAACACCGATGACGTCTTTGCCCCCATCCGTGAGGAGAGCGGTGAACCCACTCCGTTGCCATGTGGTCGAGAACGCTCCGCCCCAGCCATGAACAAGTACCACGGATCCCATACAGCGCCCAGGATAGGCCGTAACGTAGAATGGCCTCGAAAATGGGCGCCCCAAGATTCTCTAGCGAGCGAATGAGATGCGACTTCTTCACGAACCACAGCACGATCTGACCTACAGCGATGTTTTCATGGTCCCCAGTCTCTCCGACGTTCCGTCGAGGATGAATGTTGACCTGACAACTCCCGACGGCATTGGGACCACTATTCCGTTGGTGGTGTCGAACATGACCGCTGTAGCGGGCCGACGCATGGCGGAAACGGTGGCCCGTCGTGGGGGTATCGCCATACTGCCGCAGGACATTCCTGTCGACTTTGTCGGCGGCGTCATTGAGTACATCAAGTCTCGACACCCCGTGTTCGAGACGCCGATCACGCTGCCGCCAGAGGCAACAATTGGCGACGCGCTGTTATTGATCTACAAGCGGGCGCATGGCGCTGTCGTCATCGTCGACGATGGTCGACCCGTCGGTGTCTTCACGGAGCGGGACCAAGAAGGATTCGACCGGTTCACACAGTTGCGTAACGTGATGAGCACCAATCTTCACCTGCTCGCAGCTGACACTGCACCATCCAGTGCGTTCGACATGCTCGAAGAGAGCCGGCTGCACATCGCGCCTGTCGTTGACACCGCAAACGATGGCCGACTACTCGGCGTCATGACTCGCAAGGGAGCGTTGCGCTCGACGATCTATCGCCCGGCGGTTGATGCCGACGGCAGGTTGCTCGTCGGCGTGGCCGTCGGGATCAACGGCGACCCCGCTGCGCGGGCCAAGGAACTCGAATCATTTGGTGCTGACGTGCTCGTGATCGATACAGCGCACGGCCATCAGACGCTCACGTTGCGAGCGGTAGCGGCGGTCCGAGCTGCCTGCCCGGATGCGAAGATTGTTGCTGGCAACGTCGTCACGCTCGAAGGAACTCGCCAGCTGATCGAGGCTGGGGCAGACGTGATCAAGGTCGGTGTCGGTCCGGGCGCAATGTGTACCACTCGCATGATGACCGGCGTTGGTCGGCCCCAGTTCTCCGCAGTCCTCGAATGTTCAGCGGAAGCCGAGCGGCTTGGCAAGCACATCTGGGCCGATGGCGGCGTTCGCTTTCCCCGTGATGTTGCGCTCGCCCTCGCCGGTGGAGCCGCCAACGTGATGTTTGGTTCGTGGCTCGCTGGAACGTACGAGTCGGCCGCCGACACGCTGCGCGACCCTGATGGTCGCCTGTACAAGGAGAGCTTTGGGATGGCCTCGAACCGTGCAGTGAAGAACCGCACCCGGAGTGAGTCGGCTTTTGACCGGGCGCGTAAGGAATTGTTCGAAGAGGGCATCAGCACGTCGCGGATGTATCTCGATCCAGAACGCCCAAGCGTCGAAGACATCATCGACCAAATCGTCGCCGGATTGCGTTCGTCGTGCACGTATGCAGGGGCCGCGACCATCGAAGAGTTCCACGACCGCGCGATCGTCGGGGTGCAGAGTTCCTCTGGATACGACGAAGGTCGTCCGGTCGGAGTGAGCTGGTGAGTGACATGCTGGTTGTTGCGATCGACGGTCCGGCCGGAGCCGGAAAGAGCACAGTTGGTCGGGCCGTGGCAGCGAGGCTCAAACTCGACTACCTCGACACCGGCGCGATGTATCGCGGTGTCACGTTCGGGGTGCTGCGCCGTGGCCTCGATCCGAGCGATAACGAATCGGTCGCACGTGTTGCTGCCGCTATCGATATTCGGCTCGACAACGAGGGCCTGATCGTCGATGGCGTCGACGCGATGATTGAAATTCGTGGCCGCGAAGTTACCTCTGCAGTCAGTGCCGTTGCCGCAAACAGCGCAGTCCGCACAGAACTGGTCCGTCGACAGCGCGAATGGGTAGCTGCACGCGGTGGGGCAGTCGTCGAGGGTCGCGACATTGGGTCGGTTGTGTTCCCTGATGCACCGCTCAAGCTGTACATCACTGCGTCTCCGCAAGTGCGCGCTGAGCGCCGGGTCGCCGAAATTGGTGGCGATGTGGCAGAGGTAGAAGCATCGATTATCGAGCGTGATCGGAAAGACTCGACGCGTGACGACAGCCCGCTGACCGAGGCGTCAGGATCGATCGTCGTCGATACGAGTGGCCTGTCAGTCAACGAAGTCGTCGAACAGATCCTGAGACTGCTGGATGATGGCCAAGATTGAAACGGGCTTTGTCGGGCAGTCGTTTGGCAGCAGGGCCCTGTATCGACTGGTCCGAACGTTGGCGTGTGGTTTCACGCAGCTCTACACGAGAATGTCGATCGAGGGTCGTGAACACCTCCCGACCGCGGGAGCGTATATCATTGCACCTGTACATCGCAGCTACGTCGACACGCCCATCTCAGCGTGTATCAGCCGTCGCCGAATCCGCTACATGGGTAAAGACTCAATGTGGAAGTTCGCGAGCGTCGGGAAGTTGATCTCAGCGCTCGGTGCATTCCCGGTGTCTCGCGGGACCGTCGACCGTGAGGCGCTGACGCGTTGCCTCGCCGTGCTTGATGCAGGTGAACCACTCGTGTTGTTCCCTGAAGGGGAACGCAAAGACGGGCCGACGATCCAACCTTTGTTCGATGGGGCCGCCTATCTGGCATCGAAGTCAGGTGTCCCAATCATTCCTCTCGGGATCGCAGGCTCTGACCGTGTGATGCCGCGAGGCGCGAAGTTCATCTTTCCGCGGAAGGTGAAGGTCATGATTGGCGCACCGATTCGAGTTGAAGTTGGCGAGAACGGCCGCGCCTCTCGCCATGCGATCAAGACAACGACGGCACACCTCCACGTCGAAATCCAGGGGCTCTACGATAAGGCCCAGTCCAAGATCAAATGATGGCCTGTCGCACCGAGGCCTGCTGGGGTGTGGCAGTTAGTCAAAGAAGGCGGTTAACGCGTGAGCGAGGTGGGCTGGGTCATCAGCTCCACAGAGTTCGCGAGCTGAGTGCATCGACAACTGCGGCACACCGATATCGGCCGTGGCGATACCGAGCCGCGTCGAGGTGATTGGACCGATGGTTGAGCCACACGGCATGTTGTTCCGAGAGACAAACACTTGCCATGGCACACCGGCGGACTCGCAAGCCCGCTGGAACGCCGCAGCGGTTTCCGCTGATGTCGCGTAACGCTGGTTTGCATTGACCTTGAGAGCTGGGCCTGCGTTGATGACTGGGTGATGGCCTGGCTCGTGGTGTTCTGGGTAGTTCGGATGGATTGCGTGGGCGTTGTCGGCCGAGATGCACATCGAACCGACCATTGCCCGGTGGAAGTCGTCGGACGATCCGCCACGGGAGGCAACCAGCCGATCGAGCACCGATTCGAGCAGCGGACCGGCCGCGCCGGTGGTACTTGACGAACCGACCTCTTCGTGATCGTTCAACACCATGATCGCGATGTGATCTGACGGCGAGGCTCTGGTGAGTGCTGCGGTGGCTGCCCAGCAGGAGAGCAAATTGTCGAGACGGCCCGATGCAAGCATCGATTCGTCTGCACCAATTACGGCGGCACCTTGGACGTCATACAAGCAAAGTTCCCACCATGCCGGAGCGGCATCGAGGCCGGCCTGCTCGCCGATCCAGCTCGCAAAGTCGCCGGTGGCGCTCTGACCGACGCCCCAAACCGGAGCGAGATGTTGCTGCCGGTCGAGGATCAATCCGCTCTCGTTGACGCCACGATCGAGATGCACTGCCAACTGCGGCACCCGGGCGATCGGTGTGCGGACGTCAACGAGCGTCGCCGAGCCGTCGCCGGCGACCAACAGGCCGGCAACACCGAGGTCGCGGTCGAGCCAGGTATTGTTTAAAATTCCGCCGTACACCTCGACACCGAGCTGCTTCCAACCCACGCTGCTGGTGTCAGGACGCGGCTTCACCCGAAGGCACGGCGAGTCGGTGTGAGCGCCGGCGATGCGAAATGGCATCGTTGTGTCGGCCCCATCAGGAATCACCCAGGCGACGATCGCGCCACCACGAACGGCGTAACCACGCTGTGGAACGTTGACCCAGGCAGCAGACTCTTCGATCTGGCGGAACCCGGTAAGACGAGCAACAGTCGATGCAACCGCATGCCGTGGCGAGGGTGATGCGTCGAGGTAGGCGATCAGGTCAGTGATCTCGCTGGTGCTCTGTGGCGAGACGTGCGGCGTGTTTTCTGGCATGGTCAGCCCTTCTGAAAGAGCCCCATCGGTAGCCCGCTGTTGCGGAGGTGGCTCGTTTCGTTGATCGTAATCACCGATCGATCGCCGTTGGACGACGCTGCAACTCGATGGATCGACGTGTAGTTCGGATAAAAGAACCCACGTCCGAACTCCTCGCCCATTTTCATAATCGTGGTCAAGTAAGCGTTGATGACGCCGCCATGGCAGACCGCGGCGACGCGTTGGCCGCGGTGAGCGTCGATGATTGCTTCGATGGTATCGACGGTTCGCTGGTGGAACTCTTGCGGTGACTCATCAGCATCCCACTCACCCGTGAGCATTTGGGCCCAGCGTGGGTCGCCGGACGCCTTCAGCTCTTCGACCGGAATGTACTCGGAACTGTTTCGGTCGAATTCGGCCAGGCCGTCGCGGAACTGTAGGTCGAGGGTCCGACCTGCGACGACTGGTTCAGCGGTCTGGCGAGCGCGGTTCATCGGACTCGCATACACAGCATCGAGGTGTTCCGACGCGAGATACTTGGCAAGTAGGGTCGCTTGCGCAAGGCCGTCGTCTGACAGCTCGGGGTCGGCAGCGCCGTGCTCGAGTTCCTTTCGAATCGGCAATGCGTGACGAACCAACAATAACTCCACGGACGATAGACAAGCAGATATGACCCGCAGAACTAAGATCGTGGCCACCATCGGCCCAGCCAGCGACACACCGGTGGCGCTGCAAGACCTCATTCGGGCGGGTGTGGACGTTGTCCGCTTGAATCTTAGCCACGGCACGGTTGACGAGCATTTGGTGCGTCTCGCCAGTGTGCGGGCAGCCGCTGGCGCCGTTGGTAAGGAAGTCGCCGTGTTGGCTGACCTCCCCGGCCCGAAGGTCCGTTCCGGGCGTTTCCCGGAAGGCGGTTCGCTGTTGATTGTCGGCAAAGAAATTCAGCTTCGCCCCGGTGACGGGCCGAGTGACGACACATGCATCTACGTCCAGTACGAGACGCTCCTCAAGGATCTGATCATCGGCGGCCACGTCATGCTCGGTGACGGCGCAATCTCGATGTCAGTGCAGTCCGTCGGCGACGAGTTCGCAGTCGGTCGCGTGGAAACGGGTGGAACCGTGAATGGCCAGCCTGGCGTTCACCTGCCGTCCGATAAACTGCGCCTGACCACACCGACTGAAGAAGATCTCGTTCTTGCCGAGGAGATGGCCCGCGCCGGCGTCGAGTTCATGGCGGTCTCATTTGTGCGTCAAGCCGTCGACGTGCAACGTGTCCGCGATGTCGTCGGTGATCGCGCCAGGCTCGTTGCGAAGATCGAGACGAGCGCGTCGATCGCCAACCTGACCGAAATCGTCGCTGCATCTGATGCCGTGATGGTCGCCCGTGGCGATCTGGGGATCGACTGCCCGATTGAAGATGTCCCCCATCTCCAGAAGAAGATCATCCGGCACTGCGTCGAAGTTGGCGTCCCGGTCATCACTGCTACGCAGATGCTCGAGTCGATGATCACGTCGTCGGCACCGACTCGCGCTGAGGTGAGCGATGTAGCCAACGCCGTGTTCGACGGTACCGACGCAGTGATGCTGTCGGGCGAAACGGCCATTGGTCGCGACCCGGTAGCGGTCGTCACCACGATGGGCAAGATTGCCGAACGCGCGGAGTCAGAGGCCAGCTACCGCCAGTGGGCCAATCGGTTGGGTCGGGTGCAACTCGATGGTCGCTTCGAGCCAATGGAGCATGGGGACCGAGTCACCGCAGCGCTGACACACGCAGCATCACAGGCAGCTATCGATGCCGGGGCGTCTGCGATCCTCTGCTGCACACAGAGCGGCCGTACGGCTCGGGCGATGGCACGGTTCCGTCCCGACGCAGCAATGGTCGCACTCTCACCCGACGCCGTAATGGTCCGCAGCCTCGCCCTGACGTGGGGCGTCACCCCGATGCAGGTTGACACCTACGAGTCGACCGACGAGATGGTGTGGTTCGCTGTCGAGACAGCGCTTCGCGCAGGGATCATTCGCCATGGCGAGACGGTGCTGGTGTTAGCCGGTTCGCCAAACAAGAATCAGCAACTCCCGGTGGGTGATTCGAAGCGCTCTTGGGTAGGTCGTGCGGCGTCGGACGTCATGCGCATTGTCCATGTCGACTGATCTTTGGGCTGAAACGTCTGGTGACTCCGCGCTGCCGCTTGCTGTGCTTGTCCACGGGACGATGGACCGTTCTGCTGGCATGCTGCGCCTGAGCCGGCGCCTCGACGGCCAGTTCCACGTGCTGCGTTACGACCGCCGCGGGTACGGCCGCTCACGCGACGTCGGCGGGCAGAACACCGTCGAACAGCATGTGACCGACCTCGTAGCGGTCCTCAAAGCGCACGCACCTGACCGAGCCGTTCACCTTGCGTTTGGCCACAGCTTCGGCGGCAATGTCGTACTGGGTGCAGCCGAACGTCGCCCCGATCTGATTCAGCATGCAGCGATCTATGAGACGCCGCTGTCATGGCTCGACTGGTGGCCTGGTGGAACAGCCGGAGGTGCAGCGGTCGGTGCGACCGACACGGCGGAAGCTGCAGAGACCTTCATGCGTCGCTTGATCGGAGATGAGCGCTGGGAGCGGCTCCCGTCTGGCACGCGAGCCGATCGGCGAGCCGAGGGCGCAGCAATGGTCGATGAAATCACGGACCTCCGGCGTACCGCACCGTGGGCTGCCGAGTCGGTGGCAGTGCCGCTCCTTGCGATGGGTGGCGAACTTGGACGACCCCATCACCAGCGCGGCATGCAATGGCTGAGCGAGCAGATCGTCACCTCCAGTTACCTCCGCCTGGATGGCGCCGGTCACGGCGCACCCAACACCCATCCCGTTCAACTTGCCAAGTTTCTCGCCGATTTCGTTGCCTAAGAGTGTTTCGGGTGTCTGCTCAGCGCTCTGTGCCCGGCAAGTCGAGGTCGACGCACTGAAATCGCTGGTTCCCGAGGACTCGTGGTACGGCGACCAATCTCGAAACTCACAAACGAATATTCGTCAAGAGACCTCAAGGTTTGGCCGATACTCCAAGCATGAGTTCCGACCGGAGTACATCGTCGCTGGTTGGGATCGATGATCTTCCACCCGATGCATGCGATCCGACGTCGATTCTTGACCTGCTCTCTGAGATGGTGAGTCAATATCATGTCTCCGACCATGTGATCACCTACTGCAACGCGTCGTGGGCTGCGCACTACGGCGTTGATCGACACGACGCAATCGGGCGACGTCTCGATGATTTTTTGTCGGGGCACGAGATGGAAGGTTTGCGCGAGCAATTGGCGTTGCTGAGCCCGAATGGATCTGTCGTGGTCGACGAGACCGCACGGACGGTTTCCGGGGAAAGCGGACGATGGTTGGCGTGGGTAGATCGGTACGTCACGACCGGCAATGGGCCCGAAGTGCTTTCTGTGGGTCGAGACGTGACCGACCGACACCTGGCAGAGCTCCGGCTGCTGGAAAGCGAGAAAAGGTTCCGAGATCTTGCCGACATGTCGTCCGACATTGTTTGGCGAATCGGGACCACGCCGGCGCCGCACTTCGACTACTTGAGCCCGTCTGTGGAACGAGTGCTGGGTTACCGGGCCGCGTACTTCCTGGACGATTTCGATCGACTACTCGAAATTGCTGACCAAGACACGCAGCATCAGCTTCAGCGAATTTTCCAGAGTGATCAGGCCCCAGAAAGATTCGACTTACGATTTCGGCATGCGAATGGATCTGTGGTGGTGTGCGAATCCACCACCACGGTCGACCAGACCGGCGTGCAAGGAGTGGCTCGCGATGTCACCGAGTGGCGACGGACGCAACGTGCAACGGCGGCCCTGGCCCTCCGCGATCCTTTGACTGGGCTGTCCAACAGGCGGGGTTTCGATCAGATGCTCAGCCTGGCACTGAGTCGAGCTGCGGCGGGGAGGACAGAAGTTGCGCTTGCTTATCTCGACCTTGATGGCCTGAAGTGCATTAACGACCAGCTTGGTCACAATGTCGGCGACATCGTCTTACAAGAGACCGCTCGACGTTTGGAACTTGCGGTCACGGGGGTCAGAAGCGCAGTCGTCGCACGGCTGGGCGGCGACGAGTTCGCAATGGTGTTCGAACCCGGCGACATCGCGGCCAGCGATCTTGTGGAACGAATCGATGGGCACATGAGTGCACCGATTTCGATTCGGCATTTCAACGACGTGCACTGTGCCGTGAGTGTCGGCGTTGCAACCACGGCTACAGCAGGGCGGCGAGCAGTCGACCTCGTCGCAGCAGCGGATCATGCGATGTACGCCGACAAACGCCGCCGAAAGGCCGCCAGCCGAGAAGATTGAGTGACTCCATTTCCCCGTCCGGGAACGCTGTCGAGCCGGGCTACACCTGACGGCTGAGGATGAAACAGGTCGCCGCAGCGACGGCCGCGGTGGCGGACAGCGCAGCGCTGCCAGCAATGCCGTGAATGCCGTAGAGCCAGCCACTGAGTATGACTCCGCTGCCGCGGGCCAGTGTCCCGACGGCGTTGCCGACAGCGAGCGTCGAACCGCGTGCTTCGGGCATCGCTTCGCTGACGAGCGAGAGTGTTGTGACGAACCCATACTCGAAGCCAATGAGCAGCATGAGAATCCCGATGACGCCGACGACAAGACGGCCATTGGCACTCAGCATCACAAGGAGGCCGCACGCCAACACAACGAGGCCACCGAGTGCCGAGCGCATCTTGCCGATTCGATCGGCGAGGGCTGCCGACCCGCCACTGGCAAGGAGCTCGAAAGCACCGAAGCCCATCACGATCAAGCCGAGCCCACCGGTTGACACCCCGAACTCATCGTTGAGCCACGTGCCCGAGATAACAAATACCGACAGGCCTGCCATGGCCATCGTTGCGGACCCGATGACGACGAGCCAGGCCGGCAACGTCAGGCGAATCGCCAGGCTGGCGGGAGTCTCGGTCTGCTCCGTCGAAGGAGTTGCCGCAGGGAGCGTCAACGCAACAACAATCGCTGCGACCGCACAGCCGACGGCCATAAACACGAATGGCGCTCGCCAGCCCCAGAGGTTGATCAACACCGCCACGATCGGCCCGCCAATCAGAAGCGCGAAGGCCCAGGACGTCTCGAAAATACCGATTGATCGTGCACGTTGGCCGTAATGGACACGTTGGCTAATCCACGCGTGACCGCCAACCGTGAAATTTGCAACGCCGAGGATGAGGAGGGTGAACGCAATCGCGAACGTCCAGATCGAACCGCCGAGGGCGACCACCGATGAGAGGGAGACGGCCGACAGCCCACCGATCATGACGAGTCGCTCACGACCACGATCGAGTTGCTTACCGACGACCAACGTCGACAGACCGGCGGCTTCGCCGAGGCCGAGCACGGTGGTCAGCTGTGTGGTCGAGACGCCAAATGCGCGCTCGAGCGTCGGGAGGAATGGTGGAATCCAGCGTAACGCAGTGTTCGCCATCGCCTTGGCGCCGGTCAGGCGGGCCAGCGTCGACCGGTCGGGTGTGCCCGCATGAGGCCGCGCGGATGTTGCGGTGCTCACGCAGCGTCTTCGTCGGAGCGCGGATCTTTAATCGTGATCGTCGTTCCAAAGAATGAGCAATCGGTATCCGTGACCGTGAAATCAGTGTTTTCTCGTTCGAAGTTGCCCTGTACTTTGTCGGCACAATCTTGCAGCGACGTGCGTTGCGAAAAGACCGCAAACGCCAGCAGCCCCAACACAAAAACCGTTGCGAGCTTCTGCACAACCGTCTTCATGACCCAGGCGGCAAGAAACGCCCCGACGACAAAGACGACGGCGATCGCAATGGAGATATTCTTGGCATTTTCAAGAGTCAGAGCGAGCACTCGTCAAGCTTAGGTCTTCCTTTCCAGGTGTGAGGCTGACCGATACGCTTGAAGGTGATGAGTGACATACCGATCAACCTTTCTTCAGGCCTTCCAACCACAGTGCTGCCCGCAGCCGACCCGGCTGACTCCGTAGGGCTCACCGCCGCGCTCGAACTGTCCGGTGACGAGCGGCGCGCTGGCGTTGCAGCGGTGGTTGCTGCGTCGCCGCGCTTCTTGGCTGGCTGGGCCGAGCTCGGCGATCTCGGTCGGGACACCATGGAACGATATGCCGCCTATCGCGTCGGCTACCACCGCGGCCTCGACACGCTACGCGCCAATGGCTGGCGGGGGAGTGGCTACGTACGCTGGGCCGCGCCGACTAATCACGGGTTCCTCCGAGCACTCGTTGGCTTGGGCGCAATGGCAGCCGAGATCGGCGAGCACGACGAAGCTGAGCGCATCCACACCTTCCTGTTGCAACTCGACCCGACCGGTATTCCCACCAACTGATTGATGCACGTCGCCGGAGGAGTCTTGGCCGGTGGTCAAAGCCGTCGTATGCGGCGGACGAAAGCGCTGATCGACGTCGGCGGGCAGCCGATGGCAACCCATGTTGCGCACGCTTTGACGGCGGCTGGGTGTCGTGACGTCGTGATCGTCGGCGGAGACCCGACTGAACTTGCCTCCCTGAATCTCCCAGTGATTGCCGACCGACATCCTGGTGAGGGGCCGGTCGGCGGGGTACTCACGGCGTTACACCATCACCACGCGGCCACCCACGTTGTCGTAGCAGCGTGTGATATTCCTGGGCTGACCGCCCGAGCTGTCAAACGAATGCTCGCCGCGGCGACGATAGCCACGGACGTCGTTGTGGCAATGACCGACCAGCTCGAACCGGTCCTCGCTGTCTGGAACGTTCGAACCACTGCTCCGCTCGAAGCAGCCTTCGACGCCGGCACCCGAGCGATGCACCAAGCTCTTGCACTGTTCGACGTCGTGACCGTTTCGGTCGACCCTTCCGAGATGCGCAACATCAACCGTCCAGAGGATCTCCTGCGGGGAACGCTGCGCGACGACGGGGGCGGCCAGTAAGGTCGCGAGGTGGCAATCTCGGAAATCACGGTGGAACAACTACACAGCTTGCTCGCAGCTGATCCGTCGGCTCGGGTCGTCGACGTGCGCGAAGACAATGAATGGGCAAACAGTCACATCAGTCGGGCCACGCACATCGTGCTCGGAACGGTGCCCGAGCACCTCGATGCATTCGGCCCAAATGGTGCTGCGCAACCCACATACGTGATGTGCAAGGTCGGTGGCCGGAGCTTCCGAGCATGTGAATATGCTGAGGCTCAGGGCAAGCACGTCGTCAACGTGGCCGGCGGGATGATGGCCTGGTGGGCTGCCGGCCTTGAAACAGTAGAGGGAGCCTGACATGGCCCGATCAGGAGTCCGTCCAGAGCGCAACAAGCAGTCGGGCGGCGGCAATGCCCCTGCCGAGATCGACTACGAGTATGTCGGAGAGCAGGCCGATCTCGATGCGATCATCGACGTGCTCGTCGGCGTCGATCGATATGCACTCGATACGGAGTTTCATCGCGAGCGCACCTATTTCCCGAAGCTCGCGCTGATCCAGATCGCCTGGCACGAGACCGAAGATGACGGCACCAAGGTGCAACGTCTTGCACTGATCGATCCGCTTGTCGTCGACGTGAGGGTGTTCGGGCGGGTCTTCGACACCGAAGCGCTTTGTGTGATCCACGCTGCCCAGCAAGACCTCGATGTGATGATGCATTCCATCGGCTCGGTGCCGAGGCGGATGTTTGACACACAGCTCGCTGCCGGCTTCGTCGGATATGGCACACCTTCGCTGGTTGCATTGCTGCAAGGGGAAATCAACATCACGCCTGCAAAGGGCGATCGCCTGACCGATTGGCTCCGTCGGCCACTTACCGAGAACCAGTGCCAGTACGCTGCCGTGGACGTCGAGTACCTCCTCGAAGTCCACCAACTCCTCGTCGCCAAGCTCGCCGAAGCGGGTCGGCTCGACTGGTCCGCAGATGCATGCGAAGATCTGCGCACTAGGCCTGTCAGCGGTGCTCATCCCGAGAACGCGTGGCTCCGTCTCAAAGACGCTCGCTCGCTTCGTCCAAGCTCGCGAGCGATTGCGCAAGCCATTGCAGCATGGCGCGAACAGCGCGCCATGCGGGTCGACATTCCGGTGCGACAGGTGCTGCCCGATCTCGCGATTCTTGGTATCTCGCAGCGCGGCCCGTCTTCGCTGAAAGAGCTCAGTCAGGCCCGAGGCGTCGACGAACGACATTCGCGTGGGGCCTTGGCCGAAGAGATCCTCGAAGCGGTCAAGGCTGGCAAGGGCAGCAATGCGCCTGAGGCACCGAAGTCGCCCGACGATCTCGATCGGAACCTGCGTCCGGCCGTGACACTCGTGTCTGCCTGGGTCAGCCAGCTTGCGCACGACGAAAAGATCGACACCGTGCTCCTTGGTACTCGGGGCGACATCGTGTCGTTTCTGCGCGGTGACGACGACGCCCGCCTAGCTCACGGGTGGCGTGCAGCGATGCTTGGTGATGGCATCCGCAACCTTGTCGACGGCAAGGCCGGACTCACCTTTGACGGTGAAGGCCGTTTAAAGTTGATCAACGTCGATTGATCGTGCGGCGCAGCCGCAACCACAATCGATCGAACACCTCGATCGGGTCGGCTGCGCGGCTGCCGTAGGCATGAATCGGCTGGCGCTCACCGACGGCCTGGTTGAACACCACCCGCTGCGGGACCGCAGGCTTCCACACTGCGCCTGCGCCGACGATCTGCTTCAGTTCAGCGATTCGACGTTGGGCTTCTGACGACACGGCTGGAACACGATTGAGGATGACGCCAGACAGCTCAAGGCTCGGGTTGTGATCGTCCCACACAGTGTCGATGGCGTCGGCGACACCGCCGATGCCGCGAAGTCCAAGTGCCGATGGCTCAACCACGACAAGAGCGTGGCGTGCCGCTGCGAGCGCGTTGGTCGTCAGGTTGCCCAACGACGGTGGGCAATCGATCAGCACGGCGTCATAGCGGTCGATGACGTCGGTATCTAGGGCTTGAGCGAGGCGGCGGGCTCGTTGTGATTCTGGCAACCCACTCTCGAGGCTCTGCAGGTCAGACCCCGCGGGAACGACGTCGACGAACTCGGACCACGCGGACGGTTGGATCGCCCTGCTAATCGGTGCCTTGTCAAGGACTTCGCTCGTCGTGACGTCAGCGGTGGCCGGATCGACCCCGAGGACCCAAGAACTGGACCCTTGCGGATCGAGGTCGACAACGAGGATTCGGCGCCGTGCAACACTTGCCGCCGAGGCAAGGCCGAGTGTGACAGTTGTCTTCCCGACACCTCCCTTTTGGTTCAAAACGGCAACTGTGCGCATCATGCGTGTATCACAGGTTCATCCTGACACATGCTGAGCTCGTGTCTCTATGTCACCGTAAACCCTGGACCGACCGGTACAATCAGGGCCAATGTCAACTTTCTAGTGTGGGAGCCCTGTCGTGAAGAAGGGTCGTCATCGCCGTTTCGAAGAGGCGAGAAAACTGAAGCAATCTGGCCCGGGAGCTTTTGATCTCGGGTTCGGGGATCGCACCGAATCGCCGTCTAAGGACGATGCTGATTCTGGCGATGACGAATACGCCGAACTGGCAGCCAAATATGGCGTCGAGTTCGACGAGGAAGACGACGAGCCCGAAGACTGAGCCAGGCCGGGTCGGCTAACGCCTGACGACGGGGTGTGCAAGAGGTACCCACTGGGTTTGTTCCATCAGCTCGACCATCTGGTCGTAAATTGCTGCTCCGACAAGTTCGACGATTTCGTCTCGTGCGCTGATGTACAGAGGGTGCTCTCCGACGAATGCTTCGGGCTCTTCTGTGCACCACCACCCAAAGTCATCGCCACCCTCGCCCCAGTCGCGGCGTTTCCACTCGCGCAACCGCGAGGTGACGTGGCCTGATTCGTCTTCGGAATGTTCGAGGCGCAGCGGGACCTGCCAGCACACCTGCGGCTTCCAGTCCATCATGCGTTCGTTGTTGTCGTCGGCAGCGATGTGCAACGCACACCCGATTCCACCTTCGAAGCCGGGTCGGTTGAGGAAGATGCACGCCTTGGTACCGTCGTGTTCGACGAGACGAGTCATCGTCGTGGGGTTGCCCTCAGCATCGGGGTCGCCATCACGCAGGAAGCCCTTCTTCACCGCTTTTGCGTGGAACTGCATGTGCTTTGGCTTGACTCGAAGGAAAGAAGCCTCGACGTTCTTGACGTCGGCTTCGTCGACGAAGTGTGCTCCGAACGAGCAACAGCCCTGCTGCAGTTCGGGGGCCGGTTCATCGAGCACGCCCTTGCAGCCGC
>JBLIMF010000006.1:0-42676 GCA_047638615.1 Gammaproteobacteria bacterium | reverse complement strand
TTTGATGCCACCAGGGACGGTGACACCGAAATTGACTGGGCAGATCCAACAACCACCCGAAAGTGACCGCAGTTCTGCCCGCACTGGCATTCTGTCTTCTCTTCTGTTTTCAAGGAGCTAAAAGCTCTCGGCACATACCTGCCAGGCTTTGCAGCGCTGGCTTGGCGTTGGTGCCGTGCTCTTCCGGGTGGCTACTGCCTCCGTGGAGCGAAGAACCAAGCTATAACCATCGAAGGGTTCGCACAACCTCGCCTTAAAGAACTTGTTCGACGAGGTGGTGCGACTTCTTGCCCTTGCGCATGAGCAGGTACTTGCCGTGGACGAGTTTGTGCTTGCTGAGCTGGGCTTTTTCATCCAATTGCACCCCGTTCACGTAGTACGACTTCTGAGCCAAAGTGCGACGGGCGTCACCATTCGATTTCGCGAGATCCATCGCAACCAACGCACTCGGAGCGTCGGCAAGTTCCAACGCTGTCATTTGGCTAAATGGGATTTCCGCCGCCAACGTCTCGAATGCCGCTTCCGACGCCGCCGCAGGGTCCTTCGAGAACAGCAAATCAGCTGCCTCCGTAGCGGCCGATGCCGCATCGGCGCCATGAATCAGCGTCACCATGTCGTCGGCGAGCGCCTTCTGCCCCAATCGGAGCTGCGGGGCCTCATCATGGGCAGCAGCAAGTTGCTTGATCTCGGCGACGGGCCGAAGGGAAAACGTCAGCAGCTGGGCCTGCACGTCAGCGTCGGCAGTCTGCATGAAGTGCTGGCGGAGTTGGTATGGACTCGTCTTGGTCGCATCGAGCCAGACTCGCGCCCCCGTGGTCTTCCCGAGTTTGGTCCCATCGGATGCAGTGAGTAGCGGCCACGAGAAGGCGTGCACGTGCGCTTGACGCTTTCGGCGGATCAAATCGACACCAGAGATGATGTTGCCCCACTGATCGGACCCACCGATCTGAATGGAGCAGCCGAGGTTGTCGTGCAACCAGAGGTAATCGTTCGCCTGGAGCAGCATGTAGCTGAACTCTGTGAACGAGATCCCGTGCTCGGAGTTGATTCGGACCTTGATGCTCTCGCGGGCGAGCATCTGGTTGACCGTCACGTGCTTACCGACATCACGGAGAAACTCGAGCACCCCAATCTCACGAGTCCAATCACGATTGTCGACCAGCACACCCCGCTGCTCATCAGTCAGGTCGACCACTCGGGCGAGCTGCTCCTTGATTTTGGTCACGTTGTAGCTGAGCGTGTCCTCGTCAAGCAGGTTGCGTTCTTCGGACCGGCCCCCGGGATCGCCCACCATTCCTGTCGCTCCACCGGCAAGCGCAATGGCTCGATGGCCCGCGTCTTGAAAGCGACGCAAGACGACCAGGCCGATCAGGTTCCCCACATGGAGGCTGTCCGCGGTGGGGTCGCAGCCGTAGTAGACCCCGACGGGCCCATCGGCCACTGCTGCCCGCAGGAACTCCCGGTCGGTCGAATCGTGGATGAGGTTGCGAGCTTCGAGGTCTGCGATCAGGTCATCGTCGACCAGGCTTGGAGAAGACATATGTCTTCGACGTTACTCTCGCGAGATGCGCGACCCCTGGGACGAATCCGAACTGGCCCGACGGTTCAGAGAGACGTCGGCCTCCATGGAACCGCGTGCGCCGCTGTATGCGGCCCTTGCTTCAGGCATCGCCCGAGATCGTGCGCTCCACGGTCTGCTGTTCCATGCGCCACCTGAGCAACGGCTCCCCGTCTTACTCTTCGCTGCAGTGCACGACCTCCTCCTGGCCGATCCGTCGCACCCGCTTGCCCAGTGGTATCCGAACCTGACCGACAACCACCGTTCCCCAAGCGATTCCGCCTTACTCGCCACGTTCGCAGCGTTCGTCGATGACCACGCTCCAACGATCATGGCGACGCTGTCGAGCCGATCGGTGCAGACAAACGAGGTTGGCCGGACGGGGCTGCTGTTGCCAGCGCTCGGCCTGGCCGCAAGCGAGTTCGGTGAACTTGCGCTGCTCGACGTCGGCACCAGCGCCGGGCTCACCCTCCTCCTTGACCGGTACCACTTCACGTATTGGGCTCATGGGGACAAGGTCGCCGACATCGGTCCAGCATCGAGCGTCCAGATCGACGTCGACGTTCGAGGAACCGGGCCAATCGCTGAAACCATTCCCACGATTGCCACGCGGTGCGGAATCGATCTCGCTCCCATCGACGTCACCGACCCCAGCGCTGCCCGCTGGCTCGAGGCCTGCGTTTGGCCCGACCAGGCAGCACGGTTTAAACGGCTTCGCTCGGCGCTCGCCATTGCCGCAGAGGCACCGCCCGAAATCCTCGCCGGTGATGCAGTGGCGTCCGTCGTGCCGGCATTGGAGCGCTTGGCGCGACGCGGCCACCCCACAGTGACCAACTCCTGGGCGCTCAACTACCTTCCGGTCGAACAACAGCGCGCGTACGTCACCGAGCTCGACCGCTTTGGGTCCGACCACGACGTGTCGTGGATATTTGCCGAGTCACCGGCGCTGACTCCGGGATTGCCGTGGGAGACCGAGTTGGATGACCCGCACCTGACCGTGCTCTCGATGGCGACGTGGCGCAACGGCGAACGGACACAGCGCCACTTGGCCTCGGCGCATCCCCACGGATACTGGCTGCACTGGATGCCCGGCGCAGCCAACTGACCTCAGTCGATCGCAGCCTCGAGGGCCTCTCGTGCCTCGTTGAGATTGCGGAACAGGATCTCTGAAATTGCTCCGTCGTAGGCCCTCTCCGGATCGGCTCGCACCGCGCTATCGAGCGCGTAGGCGTCGTCACCGACCAGGATGCGCCAGCGCTCGGCAAGCACATCGGTGAGAATGACCGTTGTTGCATCCGCAGCACTCATCGGAGCGTTGTCTCGGAACATCTGGTCGGCCAACGACATCAGTTCCCTTTCTTCAGCACTGAGCGAACGGGCCCCGAAGTTCATCGAGTTCTGAACGATCGACGTGCCGATATGACCAGGCATCACAACCGAAACGAGCACATGCGGCGCGTTGACCTGCATGTCGGTGATCAGCGCCTCGGTGAAGCCCTTGACGGCAAATTTTGCAGCCGAGTACGCGGTGTGGGGCCGGTCAGGACCAATCGAGGCCCAAAAGCCATTGACGCTTGACGTGTTGACGATGTGGCCCTCGTCGGACTTGATGAGAGCGGGAAGGAACGCCAGAACACCCCATCGGACACCGTTGAAGCAGACGTCGAAGCAACGGTCCCAGGCCTCTCGGCTGTCGGTCACCACGCTGCCACCACCACTCAGGCCGGCATTGTTAAACAACAGGTTGATGTACTCGGTGTCGTGCGCGACGAGGACCTCGTCGCGGAAGACGTGCATCGCCGCTTCGTCACTGACATCACAGACATGTGTACTGATCCTGATGTCGGAAGCTGGAGCTGCGGCTCGAGCGAGCGTCGCCGTTTCCTGCATGCATTCGTCGGACAAGTCGCACATAGACACGTGGGCACCGGCCGCAGCAAGCTGCACGACGAGCTCACGGCCCATGCCGGTACCTCCACCGGTGACGACAGCGATCTTTCCAGCAAAACTCTTCACGATCTCCAAAGTAGTGCGCACAACCGTCTCGTCAGAAGGCGGAGGTATCGCCTGTGAGGCTCACTACAAAATCGCGGAGAACAACGCCAACGGGCAACGGGCAACGGGCAACGGGCAACGGGCAACGGGCAACGGGCAACGGGCAACGGGCAACGGGCAAGGATGCTCGCAACACGATGGCGGTAGTGGGTTCATTCTGGAGATGCCCTATCGACCCACCGATCCTGCAGATCGTATTCGCCCACTCGTTCGGCGACGGCCGGTCGACGATGCCGAACCGTGCGCGGGCACTCGAGAGATTGCTCAGTTTCCACTCGTTCGAGTCGAGTTGGACGAACTGTTCGGCGCTCCCTCGTTTGGCCTCGTCAATGACCATGTCGCTGTCGCTCAGTTGGGCTCTTGTCCCCCATCCATCGGGTTCCACGAACAGTTTTCTCGAGTCGCAATCTCGACGTTGGCAGGCAGGCCGAGGATGGCATGCAGCGTTGGCCGAAACTTACGAAGTCGACTTGTGCAGCTGGAACACCTCAATGGCAGGAACACTGCAATGGCTGCAATGGCTGCAATGGGCCGTTCGAGCTCACTGATTTCTGGCGTCTGAACACACTCGCTCCGCCGAGAGGCGGCCACTCGCTGCAGTACCGGCTTCCGCTGCCTCTCACCCAACGGGATTGTGCCCGGGCTCCGGGACGAGCGTCGTCAGTGCGTCGGATCGATCGTTTCAGAACTCACAGATCGGGGGCCTCACGTCGACATCATCGAAACATGCATCGGAATCGCCACGGCCTGTCGACCCCTTTACTGATGCCAGCACGCGGGCGAGCAAGCGTCTGCTCTGGCTCGGTCCCGTCATCGCCGATCCAGATGACCTGACTCGACACAAGATTGAGGACATCGTGGTCGGCAGTGATGCCGAGCGCTCGACACAGCTTGCCGGGTCCGTCCGACAACTCTCGTCCCGACCGCCCCCGACCCTCTTCCCTCTCAATAGGTGCTGTCGAACTCGGCTTCGATGTCGCGCACTGCTGCCACCAGGACAGCGTCGGCTGTCTCGGCGTTAGTCGGGCCGGCGGCCCGTTCCTTGCCCCAGTCGCAGAACGCTTGACGGCTGACTCGGGCAATCTTGCACACCAATTTGATCGCGAATCCCTCGGCCTTCCGGTCCAGCACCCACAGATAACGGGTCACTGTCCCGACTCCTTCACCCAGAAAGCCGTTACTCGTTCGAGTAGATTTCGTTCCATCCGCAGACCGGCGTTCTCCTTGCGCAGCTCGACAATCTCGGTCCGGTCGTCTCAGGTCAGACCAGGGCGTTCGCCACGCTCGATCCCCTCGCGCCGAACCCAGTTGCGCACGGCGCCTTCGCCCACACCGATTGCTTCCGCGTCATCGACGATCTTGCGAGCACCATCGAGCACCATCGCGACAGGGTCGGTCTTGAACTCGTCAAGAAACCACCGCCGAGCTCTCGGCCTGTCCTCCTTTTCCATGGTTGCCATGACTACCTTCTCGAAGAGGTAGCCGGCCCACGCAGGGATGCTCACTTCATCAATAACGATGCACAGGTAGGTGACCGGTCGCCCGCTACGACATCCACGCCATCCACGCCATCCACGCCGGCAGCAATCGTCAAGATCATCGGCGTCCCCGCCGAGCCTCACCCGTTGCTGTGAAGCCCCCCGCACCTCCTTTTTGGGACGGTGCCGAGGCCCAGCAGCCCCGCTCCTTTCGCTTGCAGCATGTACGGGTTTGACGTCGATAGGGAGGCGCTATGCCTGGCCCACTTCCCGAGGGCAACAAGCGTCGCCGAAACGCGCCAACGATCCCGACGACGGCACTGCCAGTGTCCGGCTTTGGGCTGCATGTCGTCGACTCAATGGAGCACGACCCGGCCTGTCGCATCCAGGGGGTGTGGCGGGCCGAGCCGGAACCGACCGTCGTCAGAAATCGCCCCCTCTCCCTCCCCGGAGTGTGTCGGTGATGCTGGGTTCCTCAACGGGGCCGTCACTTCCGCACGCCGTTAAGACAAGCGCTATGGCGATGAGTGGAGCGGCGATGGTTCGCAAGGAACGGGTGCGCTGGACAGTTGTTTTGGTCATTTGTTTTTCCGCCTTGATTGAGGTGTGCTGAGTGTGAATGGCAGGCTCGACTCGACGGGGATCTCGACCGCGACGTGAACGACCTGTCCTGCATCAAATGACAGTAGCTCGCCATTGGATGGGCCGCTGACCGAGCACCGGCGGGGCGTTTTTGCGTTGAGGCGCGGGCAGTGCCGTGCCTAGCGTCCGATAACTACCTAGTGGCTCGCTGGATCGTCAGGCATGTACGCCTCGGTTTCAACAATTCTGCCGGTGCACCGAAGGCCGGCAAGTTCCACGTGCAGCAACTTGCCAAGCAGGTCGGGAGCGTCCCGATCGAACCATTGCTGATCGAGACAGGACCCCACGTTGGATCAGTCGGCTCCGGCGAGCGCCCGAATTTGAATCATCTCGTTCTCAAGCATCGTTCGGTAAGAACCAACCTGCTCCTCGCGGGCAGCCGGCCCAGCAGCGCCTCGGGATGTCCGCATTTTGACCCCGACTCCGGGTGCCACGAGCGCAGCACCATCCTCTCCCAGTAGTGGGTCAGCTCGCACCAAGTCGGCCAGGCTGCCCTTGCCAGCAAGACACGCCTGTACGTGTGCTCCGACCACAGCGTGAGCGTCACGAAATGGCATACCGCCCCGGACGAGGAATTCGGCAAGATCGGTTGCAGCCATCGTCTCTTCATCCGCTGCAGCCTGCATAACCTCGACGTTGAACGTTGCAGTGGCGATCATGCCGGTAAGTGCAGCCACAGCCAGCGTCACTTGCTCGACCGAATCGAACAACGGCTCTTTGTCCTCTTGGAGATCCCGGTTGTAAGCCATAGGGAGACCCTTCAACGTGGCCAGCAGGCCCGTGAGGTTGCCGATCAATCGGCCGCTCTTGCCTCGGGCCAGTTCGGCAATGTCGGGGTTCTTCTTCTGCGGCAACATCGACGAGCCGGTCGCGTAGCCGTCGTCAAGTTTGACGAAACCGAACTCACCGGAGGTCCACAGCACCCACTCTTCACCAATTCGGGAGAGGTGGATACCAATCAGGGCGAGGTTAAACACGGCTTCGGCGACAAAGTCGCGATCACTCACAGCGTCGAGGCTGTTGTCGAACGCCTTGGCGAAGCCGAGGTCGGCCGCGTTGCCCACCGGGTCGATCGGCAGCGATGAGCCGGCAAGTGCACCCGCACCCAACGGTGACACGTCAAGACGGTTCAGCGTGTCGATCAATCGGCTGACGTCGCGGCCGAGGGCCCAGCCATGAGCCATCAGGTGATGCGAGAGGAGCACGGGCTGTGCCCGCTGCAGGTGTGTGTAACCGGGGAGGTACGTGTCGCCTGCTCCGAGCGCCTGCTCGAGCAGGGCCTCTTGCATCTCAACGAGACGAATCGCCACGTCTCTGAGTTCCCGCTTACACCACAACCGAAGGTCAGTGGCCACCTGGTCGTTGCGGCTACGCGCCGTGTGGAGCTTGCCGCCTGCGGCACCTGCGATCTCGGTGACGCGACGCTCAATGGCGGTATGGATGTCTTCGTCGCTGTCAACGAACTCAAACGTGGTGGTCTCCATTTCAGCACTGACTTGATCGAGTGCCGACAGGATGTCGCTGCACTCGTCTTCGATCAACAGCCCTACTCGGGCAAGGCCCCGGACATGGGCTTTCGAACCAGCAATGTCGTCACGCCACATCCTTTGGTCATAGGCAAGGCTGACCGTGTAAGCCATGAGCGACTCACTCGGCCCCCCGGTGAAACGACCGTGCCAGAGAGTCTTGGCTTTGGCAGGAAGCTGGCCGTCACGCGCAAATTTGTGTTCGTCATCGAGATCCATAAGTGTCTTTTCGTTCGTTCGGCGCGCCCTCAGTCGAGGCCGGCGAGGTCTTTCAGGTCATTACAGAGTTGGGTGCCGTCCGGGATCGCAGAAATGCACATGAGCGTGTCGTCACCAGCAACGGTGCCGAGCAGCCCGTCAATGCGGCTGCGATCGAGCGCGGATGCAACGACGTGGGCACAGCCCGGTGGGGTGCGGAGTACGACAACGTTGCCCGAGACGGCAACATCGGCCACCCACTCCCCCATGACACGACGGACATGTTCAACCGGAGCGAGCCGGTCGGGTGCAAACTCGGGGATGGCGTACAACGTGTTGCCACCTGGCACACGCACCTTGACGGCACCGATGTCTTCGAGATCGCGTGACACAGTTGCCTGCGTTGCTTCGATACCTTCGCTGGCAAGTAACTCGAGGAGCTCGGGCTGGCTGCTGACCTCGTGATCGCCAACCAATCGGGCGATCAATGTTTGGCGTTGAACTTTCGTGGTCATGCGTTGTCTCCCAAGAGGAAGGCGAGGGCGCCGCGAGCAGCATGCATGCGGTTGTGGCCCTGCTGAAACACGACCGAGCGGGGCCCGTCGATCACGTCGGCCGACACTTCGAGACCCCGATAGGCGGGCAGACAGTGCATAAAGATCGAGTTGGCGCCGGCGGCATCCATCATCGACTCGTCGACTGTGAAGCCTTCAAATTTTTGGAGTTTCTCGGCTTTGTTGACTTCTTCGCCCATCGACACCCAGGTGTCGGTGTGCACAGCGTCAGCGCCGACGACCATGTCGATCGGGCGGTTTCCCTGCTCAACCGATGCGGCCCCGAGCAGGAGAATCCGTTCGAGCTCGGCCGCGTCCGCTTCGAAGCCGGGTGGCGATGCGAGACGCACGTGCATTCCGAGGAGCGCGGAGATCTCGGTGAGCGAGCGGGCGACGTTGTTGTAATCGCCGACAAACGCAACGGTCTGGCCATCAAGGTCACCAAGGTTCTGTCGCATCGTCAGCGCGTCAGCAAAAGCCTGAAGCGGATGCGAGTGGTCGCTCAACATGTTGATGACCGGCACGCTGGAGACGGCCGCAAGCCGAGTGACTGTGCTGTGGTCAAAAACTCGTGCTGCGATGAGAGCATGGAAACCCTCCATGATTCGAGCAACGTCTTCGACTGGCTCACGAGTGCCGAACCCGATCTCTTCACCGCGAGTGAATACCGGATGCCCGCCGAGTTGGACCACCGCCATTTCCATGGAATGTCGGGTTCGTGCAGAAGGCTTTTCGAAGATCAGCGCCGCTCCCTGACCAACGAGCGGCTGGCGAAGATCATCAATCGGTGTCTCAGCCAGGTCGAGAATCGCGCTGATCTCAGCAGCGCTGAAGTCGACGACATCAATCAGGTGCCGGGTCATGAGGCGCTCATCTGTGCGAGGAGAGCAGTGTGAATCAATGCAACGGCCTCATCGACTTCATCGTTACTCACGGTGAGCGGCGGGATAAGACGGATCGTGGAGGGATCCACCGCATTCACGATGAGTCCAGCGTTAAGAAGGTCGCTGTACGCCACCCGAGCGTCAAGCCCATCGGCCAGTTCGACACCAAGCATCAATCCGAAGCCGCGCACGCCGACCACGCCATCGAGAGCCAGGAGTCTGGCCGTGAGCCGCGCCCCCGTGGCTGCGGCGAGTGCCGGGGCGTCAAGCCGACGCATCTCGTCAATCGTCGCGTTGACGGCTGCGGTGGCGATGGCTGTGCCTGAGTATGTGCTGCCATGGTCGCCCGGCTGGAAGACCGCGGCCACTTCGGTGCGCGCCCAACATGCTCCGACAGGCATGCCGTTGCCCATTGCCTTGGCGAGCGTCACGACATCGGGGCGCACACCGGCGTGCTCAAAGCCGAACCATTTACCGGTCCGCGCAAATCCGGTCTGGATCTCGTCGATCATCAGCAGCGCACCCATTTCGTCGCAGATCTGGCGAATGCCCTGCAGGTATTCGGTCGTTGCTGGATTGACACCGCCTTCGCCCTGCACCGATTCGATCAACACCGCAGCAACGCTTCCGTCGACCGATGCGCGCATCGCATCAAGATCGCCCCAGGCCACGTGCTTGAAACCTGCGGGCATCGGGTGGAACGGCTCCTGCTTGGATGGCTGACCGGTCGCAGCGAGCGACGCCAGCGTGCGGCCGTGGAAACTGCCGAAGGCGCTGACAACGGTGTGGCGGCCTCGGCCGCCGTGCTTGCGGGCCAACTTGATGGCGCATTCGTTCGACTCAGCACCTGAGTTCGTGAAGAACAATTGTCCGTCGTCACCGGTCGCTTCGCGCAGCAGGGCGTTGACCTTGAGCGCTGCATCGGTTGCAGTCGGGTTAGCGAAAAAGTTCGACACATGCATCAGTTGTTCGGCCTGCTCGGAGACCGCTGCGGCAACCACCGGGTTGGCGTGGCCGAGTGACGTCACGGCGATCCCGGCCAGGAAATCGAGGTAGCGCTTGCCGTCGGTGTCCCAGAGTTCGGTGCCGCGTCCCCGTTCGAACATGATTGCAGGCGGGCCGAACACTGGCATGAACGGGCAGTGCTGCGCAGCTTTTGTCTCGAAGCCGTGGCTCATTGGATCGCTCCTGTGTGCGTAATCATCGTGCCGATGCCGGCGTCGGTAAACAGTTCGAGCAGCAGTACGTGCGCCACCCGACCGTCGAGAATGTGGCCGCCGTTGACGCCGCTACGGACAGCCTGCGTGCAACTCGAAATCTTCGGGATCATGCCCCCGGCGATCGTGCCGTCGTCGACCAGCGAATCGAGTTCGTCGGCGGTGGTCTGGCGGATGAGCGTTGCTGCGTCGTTCACGTCGCGACGCAAGCCTTCGATATCAGTGAGGTAGATCAGTTTCTCGGCGCCAAGCGCTTCGGCAATCGCCCCGGCTGCGGTGTCGGCGTTGATGTTGTAGGCCTGACCGGTTTCATCGCAGCCGATCGTTGCGATGACCGGAATGAACTCGTTGTCAAGCAAACCGTTGATCACCTCAGGATGAATGGTGGTGACGTCTCCGACGAAGCCCAGTTTGGGGTCTCGGGGGCGCGCCCTAATCAGCCCGCCGTCGACCCCGCTGACGCCGACTGCATAGTTGCCGTGCACATTGATCGCAGCGACAAGTTGCGGGTTGACCTGACCTTTGAGAACCATCCGGGCAATCTCGACAGTTTCGGCATCGGTGACGCGCAGTCCGTCAACGAACTCGGGTTCTTTGCCGAGCCGCTTCATCAGTGCAGAGATTTGTGGCCCGCCACCGTGGACGACAACCGGCCGCATGCCGACGAGACGCATCATCACGATGTCTTCGGCGAACGACGCCAGCGGATCGTGACCCGACGTACCGGCCAGTGCGTTGCCGCCGTACTTGACAACGACGGTCTTGCCGGCAAAACGTCGGATATACGGCAGTGCCTCGGCGAGTGTTTCGGCCTTCAGCGAGGCAGCCATGTCATCGAGTGCACTCACGGTGCAACCCCAACAGTGGTCAAACCAGCCGCTTCGTCGATCCCGAGTGCCACGTTGGCGGACTGGACCGCACCGCCCGATGCGCCCTTGGTCAAATTGTCGATCGCACACATTGCAACGACCGTGCCAGTTCGAGCGTCGTATCGCGCTGACACGTGAGCAGCATTTGAGCCGAGGACCGACTTTGTTTCGGGCGGCCGTTCGGTCACGCTGACGAACGGCTCGTCGACATAGAAATCAGTCAATGCCGCCATCACAGCATCGGCTGATGCCGCTTCGGTGGCAGGTGCCGTGCAGGTGGCGAGAATGCCGCGGTTCATCGGCACGTGATGTGGTGTGAACAGCACCTGGGCGCCGATCTCCTGCTCAATCTCAGGGGTGTGCCGGTGGTTCAGGAGCCCATAGGCCCGTGCGTTGGAATCGATACTGGTGAACATGTTCACCTCGGTTGCCGTGCGACCGGCACCGGTGATCCCCGTCAAGGAATTCACGGTAATGCCACGGGTGGCCACCAGCCGAGCATCAACCAGCGGCTTCAGTGCGAGTGCCGCAGCCGTCACATGGCAGCCGGGCGTAGCGATCAGCTGCGCACCCTTGAGGCGCTGCCGATGGAACTCGGGCAACCCGTACACAGCGTTGGCCAATAACTCGGTCTGCGTGTGTTCGAAATCGTAAAATTCGGGGTACTGGGCCACGTCTCGCAGCCGATATGCCGCCGACAGGTCGACGATGCAACCAACCTTGCCCACAAGTTGCGGGGCGAGATCCATCGATGCGTTGTGCGGGAGCCCGAGGAACACGAGGTCCAGGCCTTCGACTACTTCGGGGTCGAATGATTCAAAAACGAGGTTGGGGTACGCCCCGACGAGCGACGGGTACAGGTCGGACGCTCGACGACCGGCCATTGAGTCACCGGTCGCCAGGCGGATCACGAAGTTCGGATGTTGCGCAGCCAAACGCAACAATTCCGCCCCGGTGTACCCCGAAGCGCCGATGATGCCGACTGATATCTGGTCACTCATTGCATGATCATACAACTCAATGTATGAACATGCACGGATGCCCGCTGAGTGGAGCGTTGACGCGCATTTCCTCTACAAACTGGCAGACTGGAGTGGTGTACGGCATCACACCTGCGACCAAAGGAAGGCTGCTTGTCGCCACGCCTCCGCTCGACGATCCCAACTTCGATCGCGCGGTCATCTACATCCTCGAGCACGAAGACGATGGTGCTGTTGGCGTCGTCATCAACCGGCCGAGCGATGAAGCACTCGACGAGCCCCTCGACCGCTGGATCGACCTCCAGACCGTCCCGTCGTCGATATTCGATGGTGGACCGGTTGAAGACAGCGCATTGATTGCACTCGCCCACACCAAGCGCAGTAACGGCGACGACGAGAACCTCACCTCAATTGTTGGCAACATCGCGTCTGCTGACCTCACCGCCGATCCAGCCATCGTGGCTGCGGCGGTCGACCAGGTACGTGTGTTTCGCGGGTACGCCGGCTGGGGACCCGGCCAACTGGAAGGCGAAATTGATGCCGGCGCATGGCTGGTACTCGATGCCGAGACCGGCGACGTGTTCAGCTCCGAACCCAACGAACTGTGGCGCAACGTGCTCCGCCGCCAACCAGGCCGGCTCGCCTGGCTCGCTAACGCACCGGATGACCTCAGCCTGAACTAGCGAGGCGACCGTTCCGAAAGCACGGCGCTCGAAAACGATTCCGCCAGCGTCACTATTGAATGTGGCTGGGGTTCGACTCGTCCCTGAACTCGATGAGCTCCGAGCCGTGGCCGTCAGCCTCGACGCCAGTAAGTTTCTGTATCTGTGGTCGTGTGGCTCTCGAGACGCCGTTCCACCTCGTGTGGCCGCTGGTGATACTGGTGATCCGCACATTGCGGTGCCGGTCGGACCGGGCCCAAATCAGGGTGAATATTGGCCTTCCTGGAACAGCAATCGGCGGGTGCAGACCAAACACTTCGCTCGTACCCCGGGACCGACACGCTCCCACCCACTCCTCTCACGAACGCTCATTGCAAGGATGTTGGCATCGTGCCGGCCGCATTGAATTCCAAAGTGGGTCACATTCAGGCAGTCGAACGCCTGGGCTTCAAGATGTCAGTTGTTGCCGGAACCGGCACACCTATTCCCGACGGCGTTCTCGATGTGACTGAGGCGATCCCGAACTCGGCCCCGCCGGTGCAGCCCAGTGCGACGTAGTCCTTCAGCGCTACGACCCCAACTGCTGACAGCGTCGCTCCAGCTGGTAACGAGGAAAAAGTCGGTATGCCAACGCCGATCGACAGACCAATCGGCGTCAACATCGAGGTTGTCGGCGGCACACTCGACGAAAACGAAGGTTGCGTCAAGCAACTGATTCTTCAGGTCGAGTCATGTGTCGTGGTCAACGGCACCGGCGAGCGAAACCTGTTGGTCGGCGAAGGCGCCCGCCGGGTGTGTCGCGGCCAGCGCGTCGGCCTCTCTCAAGATGCCCTTGAGAGTATTCAGCCTGGCGTCGTGATCACCGGCCTCACATCAGGCACGTACACCGTGATGACAAGTGGCGACACGCCTGGAGTTCACGCGCTCTCGACGTCAGACCTCCTCGAGGCTGCTCCGGCCGACTCTCTCGACCGATTCGTCGCGAGCGGCGCCCGTGTCGTCGCGATCGAGCCTCTACCGAACTCTCGATTCAAAACGAGGTACCTTGTCGACGATTTCGCGACGGTCGGGGAGTGCCAGTTCGCAGTACTCGATTCGCCCGCTGCCGAGATGCTGTTTTATCGCTCGTTTGCTGGGTTCAATGATCGTGCCACAGCGGCCGACCTGACCGACATCGTTTGTCCCCGGTTCCCAACAGGCGGCCCAATTGTCGAGGGAGTCCTCGTTCGAGAAGACCTCGATCACCTGTCGCTCAATTTCACACGGCTGATGGCGTCCCAGGCGCTCCCTCGATTCGACCTCTCACTTCGGTCGGCGGGGTTCAACGGGGGTTGAGCAGGCGTTTAATGCATCGATTGCCAGCTGGGCTTTGTCGACCGGAACCAGGATGTGGTCGTGGTGGTAGCCGGCCAGCACGTTGCAAGGGATGTCGTGTGTACCAAGAGTCGCTGCAAAGGCTGCAGTGAGGCCAACGGCCTCGAGGCTTGACTGCACCGTCAGCGACAGCCATGCCAATTCGATGTCGACCGGGAGACCGGCAAGTTCAGCCGCCTGAACAGGCAGGATTAGGGTGGTCGATTCTGCTTCGTTGACCATCCCGTGCGCTGCGGCCAAGAGCTCTGACGTCGGCACCGCTACTTCCACAAACGTGAACACGCCTGGGCGTCGCTCGACCTGCAGCGATGCAAGCATCTTGTCGAGGTCAGTTTCACCGGGAACAGCCATTGCGATCCTTTCGTCGAGTTAGAACCCGATCAGCTTCGGAGCTCAGCGCCCAGCTTTGCCGCCGCAGCTTCGACCCCACGACGCACCGAAGCGATGTCAGCATCGGTCAGGGTGCGGTCGGCAGCCTGCAACCGAAGCCGGTACGCGAGGGAACGATGGCCGTCAGCGACACCTGTGCCTCGGTAGACGTCGAACAGCGACACGTCGACCAGCAGCTTTCCGGCGCCCTGGCGGACTGCCTTCTCGAGCTTCTCGGCGGGGATGTTGTTGCTCAGCGTGAACGCCAGGTCGAGATCGCTGGAGGGCTGACGGCTCGTCTGCTTCCACTGCGCCGGCTTGGCCTTGCGGTCGAGCAGTTCATCGAGGTTGACCTCGAGGATGGCAACGCGCTCAGTGACATCGAATGCTGCGAGCACCTCGGGAGCAACCTCGCCGACAGCGCCGAGCGGTGCCTTGCCGGCCTGCAGCGTCGCGCTTCGCGTTGCATGCAGCCCAGCCGGGACCTTGCTCTGATCGACTCGGGCACCGAAGCCCAAGTTGGTGGTGAGTTCGCGCCAGACAGCGACCGCCGCCGGAGCCTCACGGCCCGCAAGTACGACCGTCAACGCCTCATACTCAGCTGGCAGTTCGGATTCGCTTGGCGGATAGACGTGGCCAATCTCAAACAGGCTCATCCCTGCCTGACGGCGGCTCTCGTTGTAGGCGATTGCTTCGAGCAAACCGGGCCGCAGGGAGGTGCGCAGCACGCTCTCTTCGGCGACCAGCGGGTTGGTGATCGAGATTGCTTCCGCAGGGAGCCCCGCTTTGGTAAGGGTGTCTGGAGCGAGGAACGGGTTGGGCATGGCTTCGGAGATGCCGAGGCCGAGCAGTACCTCGCGCACGAGGCGACGGCGTTGCTGCCGTTCGGTCAGCCCACCGTGGAGCACCGACTTCGGGACGCTCGAGCCGAGTCGGTCGTAGCCGTAATGCTTGGCGATCTCTTCGACGACGTCGATCTCGGCAGTCGAGTCGAGCCGCCACGTCGGCAGCACGACCGTGCGCGTCTCACCAGCTCCACTCACCGTGTACCCGATCGGGTCGAGCAGGACGGGGAGGTCATCAGCGACCAGCGTTGTTCCGAGAACCCGATTGACGGCGTCGACGCGGACCGTGACCGTTCGATCGGCGGGCATCAGGTCACTCGATTGCGCATCTGCTCCTCCAGCGTGGACCACGAGGTCAGGACAAGTTTCGCTGAGCAGCTCGGCGAAGCGCAGAACCGCCAGTGGCATGCCGTGCGGGTCGACGCCACGTTCGAAGCGCGTCGAGGCCTCGGAGCGGAGGTTGGTGCGGGTGACCGTCTGTCCGATTCCGACCGGGCTGAACCAGGCCATCTCGAGCGCCACGGTTGTTGTGCCATTGCTGATCTCGCTGTCGAGGCCGCCCATGACTCCGCCGACGCCAATTGGCGTGTCGTTGCCGTCGCAAATGAGGAGGTCGGCTGAACTGAACGCCCGCTCTTCACCGTCGAGCGTCGTGAGGTGTTCGCCGTCACTCGCCAGGCGAACGCGGAATCCCCCGCCGCCGAGCGTGTCGAGGTCGTATGCATGGTTTGGCTGGTTCAGCTCAAGCATCACGTAGTTACTGACGTCGACGACGTTGCTGATTGAACGCATACCGGCTGCGGTGAGCCGATTCGCCATCCACTCGGGTGACGGCTTCACTTCGACGCCGGAAATGACGGTCGATGCGAACCGAGTACACCGGTCGCCGTCGACGATTTCGACGGGCGTTGTGCGAGCTTCGCCGGTGATGCCCGTGGCAGGAGTCGGTGGACGGAAGTCGACGCCCATCTTGGCGGCAAGATCACGGGCAATCCCGACGTACCCAAAACAGTGCGGCAGGTTCCGCGTGACGTCGGCGTCGATCAAGACGTCGAGGCTGAGCCCAAGGGCCTCACCATAGGGCTGACCCAACTGCGTGTCGGCGGGCAGCAGCCGGATGCCGGAGTGATCTTCGCCGAGGCCAAGTTCTTGCGCCGAGCACAGCATGCCCTCTGAGTCGATGCCGAGGATGCCGCGCCGTTCGATCTTCATGCCGTTGGGCATCTGCGTGCCGAGCGTCGCCAGCGGGACGATGTCGCCTTCGGAGATGTTGTCCGCGCCGCACCACACGTGGCGCTCTTCGCCGTCGCCAGCATCGACGTACACACGTTGCACCTTTGCCGCATCAGGATGACCTTCGAGCCGGTTGATACGTGCCGCCACGACGCCGTCGACGGTCTCGCCGATCACATCGGCCGATTCGACCTCAAGACCGAGTGATGTCAGCGCATCGGCGACGCGTTGGACCGCAGCCGAGTCGGTTGGATCACCGAAGTCGCCGTAGTCGTTGAGCCAAGACAGAAGAATCTTCATCAGAACTGCACTTCCTTAGAATTGTTCGACGAATCGCTTGTCGTCGGCGTACATGTCACGCAGGTCGCTCACGCCGTGACGTTCCTTGGCCATCCGGTCGATACCGAAGCCGAACGCGAAGCCGCTCCACTCGTCGGGGTCGAGGTTGCAGGCACGCAGCACGTTCGGGTGCACCATGCCGCTGCCGCCCAGTTCGATCCAGCTGCCGTCGGGGCGCTGGATATCAAACTCGGCTGATGGCTCGGTGAAGGGGAAGTAGCTCGGGCGAAGCCGCGAGTTGAATCCGGGCCCAAAGTAGGCCTTGGTGAATGCATCGATCGTGCCAGCGAGGTCGGCCATTGTGATGTTGCGATCGATGACGAGGCCTTCGATCTGATGGAACACGGGCATGTGCGTGGCGTCGGGTGTGTCGCGACGGAACACGCGGCCTGGCGCAACGATGTAAATCGGCGGCTCTTCGGCAAGCATCGTGCGGATCTGGACCGGTGATGTGTGAGTGCGCAGCACCGTGGTACCGGGTTTGCCGCCCGGCGGCACGTGGTCGACAAACAGTGTGTCCCACTCGCCGCGGGCCGGGTGGCCGATCGGCATGTTCAACGCTTCGAAGTTGTGCCAATCGGTTTCGATCTCGGGCCCTTCGGCCACGGTGAAACCGAGACCCACGAAGACGTCTTCGAGACGCTCCCAGGCTTGGGTGACGAGGTGCGCATGTCCACGGGTCGGTGCTGCGAAGAACTCGGTGAGATCGAGACGTTCGCCCTCAACCTGCGCTGCGAGCGCTGCCGATTTGAGCGCCGAGCGTCGTTCATCGAGTGCGGCGTCGATGGTGCTCATCGCGTCGTTGACCGCAGCGCCTGCGGCCTTCTTTTCGTCAATCGTTTCGAGGCCGCCAAGCTGCTTCTTGAGGCCGGCGAGCTCGCCCTTCTTGCCGGCATACCGGGTCGTGAGGACGACGATCTCGTCGACGGTCGTCGCCGCGTCGATGTGGGCCAGTGCTGCGTCTTTGGCAGCAGTGATGTCTGTGATCACAGGGGTTCCTTTCAGGTCATCTGGAGTGTGCGTCAGTCCCCGGATGAGGCAGAAACGTGGGCAGGAGCGAATCCGTGCGTGTCACGTCCCCGGTCACCCGGGGAACAGAAATCGCTGCGACTGCAGTTTCACGACTCTGATCGTAGCCCGCACGCCCCACAGATCGCCGGATGAATGCCACGCTTCGCACCCGACACAACGAGGTCGCCTCAAGCCATTGACGCTCATCAGACAGGTCCTCGGTGATCGCCGCTGTGCTCAGACAGGTGCTCCTCGGCGCCCTCTCGCTCGATGCCACCGAGCGATGAGCCCCAACCGGCTGAGCCAGCTCGATGCTCACCGCTTGGCGGAATCAGTCTCGTTGGCGGGCTGCTTCGAAGGCAAGCACGGTCGTGGCCATGGCGACGTTGAGCGATTCGGTGCGACCTCGATGCGGAATCGTGACCCATTCACGGATCGGGCCGTTCGCATCGTCCCAGTCGTCGGGAAGGCCAGCGGCTTCGTTGCCCATCACGATCGCCACCCGGCCAGTAAAATTGATGTCGGTGTGCGCCAGCACAGTGCGCCCGTCGGCGCTGTGACTACTCGTACCGACCAGACGGAGCCCCGCCGCTGCGACATCGTCGAGTTCGGCGACGACAAACGGGACGTGGAAGAGTGCGCCTGCTGCGGCTCGAACGACCTTCGAGTTATACGGGTCGACTCCACCAGGCGTCAGAACGACCAAGTCGGCGCCGGCTGCTTCGGCTGAACGAAGAATCGTGCCGAGGTTGCCAGGATCACTGATCCGATCGAGCGCGACGACGAACGACGCCGCTTGTAGTCGCTCCGCCACGTCACCGAGGTGAGGCATCTGGACGATCGCCAACGGCGGCTGTGGGGCGTTGGTCGACGCCACACGTTCGAGAACGCCAGACGCCAGCTCAAAGATCGAACCTCCGCCTTCGATCGCGGTGTCACTGTTCTCCGGGACGAACTGCGCCTCACAAACCCAACCGGCGCGAATCGCCTCCGTGACCAGGACCGGGCCCTCGACAACGAAGGAACCTTCCTCGTAACGCGAACTGCGGCGCCCAAGAAGGCGCCGCAGTTGCTGAACTCGGGAGTTCTTAAAATCAAGAGATGTCATGCATCCCTTGGTCTAGTTGATCAGAGGGCAGCTTTCGCGCTCTCAACGAGCTTCGCAAACGCTGCGGGCTCGGTGACTGCAAGATCCGCGAGGATTTTACGGTCGACTTCAATGTTCGCAGCGTTCAGACCGGCAATGAACCGGCTGTAACTCATGTCGTGCTGACGGGTCGCTGCGTTGATCCGCTGGATCCACAGACGACGCATTTCGCCCTTGCGGGCGCGACGGTCACGGAAGGCATAGTTGCCCGACCGCATGACCTGCTCGTTTGCAGCCTTGAACGAACGGCTCTTATTGCCGTAGTAGCCCTTGGCTTGCTTCAGTATCTTTTTGTGCCGCTTCTTCGACGCGACGCCACGTTTCACTCGTGCCATTGTCTTTTCCTTCTACTCAGCGCTTAGCCAGGAGGCGCTTGATCTTGCGGGCATCACCCTTGTGGACATCGGCATCGCGGTCGAGGCGATGCTTGCGCGAGGACGATTTTCCCTCGAACTTGTGCTGGTTGTTCTGCTGCTCGTGGCGCAGTTTGCCGGTGCCGGTTGTCTTGAACCGCTTTGCTGCGGTCTTCGATGTCTTCATCTTGGGCATCGAATGCTCCCTTACTATTGAAGGTCTTCCGTGTCGCCCGACTCGGCGGTGGCCGTGTCGGGTGCTTCAGCAGATTCGTCGTCTGCTTCAGCTTCAGCTTCCGGTGCCTCAGCAGGAGTTTCAACTGCTTCGGCCTCAGATGCTTCAATAGACGATTCGTCCACTTCAGCTTCGGGAGCTTCGGCAGGCGTTTCAACTGCTTCTACTTCCGGCGCTTCATGAGGCGTTTCGCCTGCTTCTGCTGCTGCGGCGGCGGCTTCCTTTTCAGCCTCCGCTGCTGCCTTCTTCATTGCTTCTTGGGCTTGCTTGTCCGGCGACAGCACCATGGTCATGCTGCGGCCCTCGAAACGTGCCTGGGTATCGACCTTTGCGGCCGGCCCCACTGATTCGAGCACTTGGTCGAGGATCTTCGAGCCGAGTTCCGGGTGAGCCATCTCACGACCGCGAAACTGCAGCGTGATTTTGACCTTGTGGCCCTCGTCGATGAATCGGATGACGTTACGTGTCTTAGTGTCGAAGTCGCCCTTGCCGATTTTCGGCCGGTACTTCACTTCCTTCACCGTGACATTCGTCGACTTCTTCCGAGCCTCTTTGGCCTTCTGGCCCTCCTCGTATTTGAACTTTCCGTAGTCCATGATGCGACAGACGGGTGGGTTCGCACCGGGGGCGACTTCGACGAGGTCGAGGTCAAACCCACGGGCCATACGCAACGCGTCCGGAACCGGCTTGATACCAAGCTGGTCACCGGTCGGTCCGATTAAACGGATTTCACGCGAGCGGATTCGATCGTTGATGCGGTGCTGTTCGCCGCGGGTGTCGTTTCGAGGTGCTATGAGACTGCTCTCCTGTGCAAATGGGCCTCCCCATGTATCGTATATGATGGCGCTCAACGCGAAATGTCACGGAGCGGCCAAAACACCGACACGAAGCCCGAGAACACGACAAATGCCGTGTAGCTCTGGCTTCGAGCAGATGGCTGGTTACAGCCGGGACCTGAACGCACGGTTGATGTTCCGAAGAACATGCGGTCGTGGCCAGGTGGGAGTTTCCCCCACTTCGCCTCAATTGTTGATAGGTAGGGTATCTGCGTGACTGACGAAACCCCCGCACCTGACCAGAACGCCGATTTCAGCGATATCAACGCCAACCTCTCGGAGGGCCTGTCCGGCTTTGGATCCGATGACGGTTCAAATGCCGACGAGCCCGAGGTCGACCAAGAGACCCTCGATGCAATGGAAGAGGCGCAGCGTGCAATGGACGCGTCACGTGAGCGGCTCGCCTCCGTGCCAGCCGAAGTCGTCATCACCAACCATGTCATGGGTCTCTACGAACTCGCCGCCATCCACCTGTCGGCGAATCCCCCGGAACTCGCCCAATCGGCGCTGGCAATCGATGCCCTTGCCTGCCTGGTCGACGGCCTCGGCGACCGGATGGGCCCCGAAGCACCCACCATGCGTGATGCCCTCAACAACATTCGACTCGCCTTCGTCCAAATCAAAGGTGCTGCCAACACCGACACCAACACCGACACCGACACCAACGGGCGCTGATCAAGCTGGCTGACCAGCGGGTACGGGCAACTCAGTGGTCACGTGCGAAACGCCCGATTGGCGCATCAACGACGCGGCCGTTCCGACAGATGACGTCTTCTTCGGCGAGGATCACCGCCTGCTCGTTCGGGTCGCTCGACCGAAGGCGCCCAGTGGAGTTAACCACCCGCCACCACGGGATTTCGACACTGGTATGTCCCACGATCCGACCGACAAGGCGAGACATCTTCGGATAGCCGGCCACCTCCGCAACGTCGCCGTACGTAGTGACTTCGCCTTCGTCAAGTGACACCAAGACGCCGATAATCCGTCGCTCGCGTTCGGTGGCAAGGTCCGGATCCACGCTCACGGTGCCGCAATCACCCGAATGTTCGCTGCCTCGTATCGGCCGAACTTGGCTAGCAGATCAAACGATACGTCGCTACCGACATCGACTGAGCGGGTTCCGTCGGAAATCTCGATCACGTGGAACACGTGCAATGAACCATCAGAACTGATGATCGAACCCAGACCGACAGCACCGTCAAACACGCTGACGACGCCCACGAGCTCGCCGGTCGGTTTGTGGCTGCGGTCGAGTTCGGCCATGTGAATCGATCAATCCCGAGCTACGGGACAATCTTGGAAATCTGCATCTCAACGAGGTCGGTTGCGCCCGCCTCACGGAGTGCTGGAATGACAAGGTTGACGGTCTTCTTCTCGACCACGGACTCGACGGCGTATCCGCCACCGGACAGATCGTTGATCGTGGGCGATTTCATCGACGGCAGTACCGCGAGGACAGCGTCTTTGTTTTCGGCGGTGACATTCAGCTTCAACATCACGCGACCGCGAGCATCGAGCACACCGTTGAGGAGCGTCATGACCTGCTCCATGGCCTTGCGCTTCTCCGGGTCGGCATATGCAGCTGGGTTGGCGACAACTTCGGTGTAGCTGGTGAGAATCACATCGATCACCTTGAGACCGGCAGCCTTCAGCGCACGGCCAGTTTCGGTGATTTCAACGACGCAGTCAGCGATGTCAGGGATCTTGGCTTCGGTAGCGCCGTACGACAGCCGGATATTGGCATCGATGCCGTTCGCCTCGAAGTACTGGCGAGTCGACTCGAGGTACTCGGTTTGTACTCGCACGCCCTGCGGAAGATCAGCGACTGAGTTGGCCGGCGAGTCGCCAGCAACAGCAACGACCATTCGGATGGGCCTCGACGTATTCTTCGAGTACTTCAGCTCGCCGAGGCTCTCGACAACTGCACCAGTCTCGTTCACCCAGTCGCGGCCGGTGATGCCAATGTCGAACAACCCCTCTGCAACGTAGGTAGGGATCTCTTGCGGGCGCAAAATCCGCACCGACTCGATCCGGGGATCGTCGATCGACGCCTGATAGTCGACAGACGACGATCGGATAACGGGCAGGTCAGCCGCCTCGAAGAGTTCGAGTGTGGCCTTTTCGAGGGATCCCTTGGGGAGTACGACGCGGAGCACGACGAGAGTTTACCGGCCGTGACTCGCGAGAGCCCTGACGGTTTAATGCGAGTTGTCGGCGTCGTGCAGCAACCGGAGGGCGTGCGGCAAAACGTCCAGGATTGCATCAAGTTGTTCGACGCAGCCATTGGTGCTTCCCGGAGTGTTGACGATGATCGCGCTACCCCTGATGCCAGCAAGGCCGCGCGAGAGACGGCCGAGCGGATTGCAGAGTCGCATCGCTTCGGCCAGGCCTGGCGCTTCTCGTTCGATCACGGACTGCGTCCCCTCGGGGGTCTGGTCGCGCGGTGCGAAACCGGTGCCGCCGGTCGACACGACGAGACCGGCAAACTGATCGGTCATCTCGGTCAGTGCGGCCGCAACGTTGCCAGTGCCGTCAGCAGTGACGCGATGCTCAACGACGTCGAAGCCGGCATTCGTCAGGAGTTCGACCAGCGCCGCCCCACTTTTGTCGACACGTGCGCCGTGGATGACACCGTCGCTACAGGTCAGCACCTTCGCCTGCTGCGGGGGCAGTGTGTTGCTCACGAGGTTCGTCGGTAACGAAGCAGCACCATGCCATCGGTGTCGGCATCGTGCGGCAACACGCGCCATCCTTGGCCGTACGACCGCCACTCGCCCGCCGGCGGGGTTGCGTCATCGACTTCGAAACCTTCGGGCGTCGGATGATCAATCGACTCCTCAGCAGTCAAGGTGCAGACGCTGTAGATCAACCGGCCGCCGGGCTTGACGAGCGAAGCCGCTGCCGACAGCAACGAACGCTGCAGTACAGCAAGTTCAGTGATGTCTGACGCCTCGATGCGCCAGCGCGCGTCCGGGCGGCGACGGAGTGCGCCGAGGCCAGAACACGGTGCGTCAAGGAGGACCGCATCGAAAGCTCCAGGTCGGAACGGCGGGGCCGTGCCATCACCAGTCACCACAGCAATGTCAAGATCGAGCCTCTGAGCGTTCTCACGCACGAGTTCAGAACGCCGATGTCGCATATCGGCTGCGATAACGATGGCACCGTCGCCAGCGATCGCTGTGGCTTTACCGCCAGGCGCAGCACACATGTCGAGCACGAACTCGCCTGCTGCGCCCTCGACAGCCGCCGCAACCCACTGCGACGACTCGTCTTGCACGTAGCCATCAGCACGCGTCGTGACCGATGGCGGCTCGTTCATCTGCAACATCGCGTCAACAGCCTCATCACCGAGCTCAGCCGTCAGACGATCGGCCAGCCAGTTCGGATAGCTCAGCCGAGAAGCCTCCGATGGCCAGGTCATCTCGTAGATCGGGTTGTCGGCGACTCGCCGCAGCACTGCGTTGATGAAACCGCGGGTCTTGCCGGGTGCCAGGTCGACCGTTGCGCTCACAGCAGCGTGAGCAGGAACACCCGCATAGGCGAGTTGATAAGCGCCGAGCCGGAGAATGGAACGGGTTTCGTCATCGGGCGGTTGGCTGACAAACCGGTCGACGATTGCATCGCATGCTCGGCGCATCCGCGTGGAGCCGTAGACGAGTTCGGTTGCGAATCGACGGTCCTGGTCTGTCAGATTCGACGCGGTGAGCGTCGGGCCGAGCACCAGATTCGCGTAGGCCCCATCGTGTTCAATCCGTTGCAAGACGTCGAGTGCCAGTTGCCGGGCATTGGTGTGCCCCGTGGGGATTTTGTCGTTCTCGAGTCGCCCCGTGGCGCTTCGTGGCTCGTGCTCGGCGTTGCGACGTGCCTCCGGATCAGTTCGACCCTTGTTGTTCCAGTCTTTGTTCTGCAGTGCAGCACGCCGTTGTTTACGGTTCAGTGGCTTCGACGAGTCAGCGGCCGGCCCTGTCGGTGCGTCCCAGTCGCTCACAGCGCACCGAACAATTCGTCGTCGCTGGGCTGGGCGCCGTTGCGCCATGCTGCGAACTCCATCGGGCCTTTTCCTTCGGGCTGCACGGTCACTGGGGCCAACTTTCCTTCGACGAGATCGGCCGCATGAATCTTGAGGCGTTTGCCACGGAACATCGTCCAGGCACCGCCAACTCGGATGAGACGGTGGATCTGCCCGACTGGTTGTGTCCAATCGATCTCGAACTCTTCCTTCGTGAACTTGGCCGCGTACACGGTGTTGCCGATCTGAGTCGCTGCGCTGTCGATCCAGACGTCGAGCGGCACAGCAAGCGTTTTGACGAGCAGCTCACAGGCCGCATCGACTAACTCGGAGCGCAGCTCGGCTGCTGTTGATTTTGCACCGATCGGCACGACAGTTTCGGCGTAGATTCCGCCGGTGTCGAGACCTTCTTCGAGTCGCATGATGTCGACTCCGGTCAGACCGTCGCCGGCCAAGAGCGCCCGTTCGACCGGGGCCGCACCGCGCCAGCGCGGCAACAGCGAGAAGTGGGCATTGATCATCGGAATCTCGTCGAGGATGTGCGGCTTGATCAGACGTCCGTAGGCAACAACGACACCGAGCGTGGCGCCGTCGGCCACTGCGCCAAGTACGTCATCCGGTTCGTGCGACACCGGGATGCCAAGTTCGAGGGCTGCGGCCTTGACAGGACTCGGCGACAGGGCCGAACCTCGACCGCGTTTCTTGTCAGCGCGCGTCACGGCAAGCAGAATTTCATGGCCTGCGGCATGCAGCGCATGAAGCGGCGGAACCGCCATCTCGGGCGTCCCGAGGTAGACGATCTTCATCAGTCGAACCAGCTCAGGACAGGCCGAGGCGCTTGCGCAGCGGCTGACGTTGCTGGACGCCGGCGGTAGCTTGTTCTTCCATGCGCCGGTACTCGCGCATAGCTTCCTTGCGTTGGTCACCTTCGAGCCGGTCGAACATGAGCACACCGTTGAGATGGTCGATCTCGTGTTGGAACATCCGGGCTTCGAGCTCGTCGGCTTCGATTTCAATGATTTCGCCGTCGAGGCTGACGCCGCGTACCAAGACCTGCTTGGGACGCAGCATCTCGACGTAGAGCCCTGGAATCGAGAGGCAACCTTCGTCAAAAAGCCACTCACCATCGGACTCGATGATCTCGGGGTTCACGATTGCCAGCGGATCTTCACCAAAGTCCCAGACAACGACTTGCTTCTGCACGCCTACCTGGGGTGCAGCGAGCGCCAGACCGTTGCCAGAATCGACGAGCGTGTCAAACATTTCGTCGACAAGACGGATGACCCTGCCGTCGACGTTCTCGATCGGTGCGGCCTTGGTTTTCAGCACTGGATCGCCGTATGTCCTGATCTTGTACGACATTCCTGACAGGCTACGGCCCGTGAGCTCTGATCCCGATGCCGACGCCCAGACCAGACCCGAACCAGTTGGTTCCTCGAGCCCCGACGGCCACTACTTCGACGACGACCCGACGGTGCCGTCTGACCCAGTGACCATTGACGTCATGCTCCCGGACACGGCGTTCACGTTGGAGACCGATCGAGGTGTGTTCAGCCGCGGCCACGTCGACACAGGCACGAGTCTGTTGCTGCGTGCTGAGCTGCCAATTGCGTCCACGGGCCATCTCCTCGATCTTGGGGCTGGGGCCGGGCCCATTGCCTTGGCCATGGCGCGCCGCTCCCCTGACGCCACCGTGTGGGCGGTCGATGTCAACAGCCGCGCTCGCGACCTGTGCATCCGCAACGCCGAGCGAAACGGAATTTCGAACCTTCGTGCGGTCGCACCCGGCGATGTTCCAAATGACATCCAGTTCGCGACGCTGTGGTCGAACCCGCCCGTACGAATCGGCAAGACAGCGATGCGCGCGCTCCTGCTCGACTGGCTCGCCCGCCTCGACAACGGCGGCATCGCTGCACTCGTGGTCCAGAAGCACCTGGGTGCGGACTCGTTGCAGCGCTGGCTGCAGTCCCAAGGTCACCCGACTGAGCGCATTGCTTCGAAGGCCGGTTTCCGACTCCTTAGCGTCAGTCCAAAGTCAGTTGGCTCCCACTCACCACCAGAACCCTGACGGTCAAGTTTGTCCCGATCGGCGAACGGCGGCAGCGAGCCGATCCGATGCGAAGCGGGCTCTACAGCCGAGGCGGGTCGATTTCGATACGGAGTCGGCTGCCTTTCGGCCGCTCGGTTGCATTGAGCGCCCCACCGAGCGTCATCCAGTCAGCGGCTCGCACGACGTAGCCGGTCGCTTCGTCGCCCCCGACTTGCACGTTCGACTCAAGCTGTCCAACCAGCTCCAACGACCCGGTCCCCGAAATACTGGCAAGTGCACCGAACGGTGGGAAACCAAGCATCTCGCGCCGTTCGCGTTCGACTCTCGTCACTTCGTCAGGGTTGCCTGCAGCCGCTGCTTGCAGCACAACATGGTCGGGCATAAAGGTCTGCACCAGCACCTCTGGGGCCAACCGGCCAGCTCGAATGATGAGCGAGAGCGCCTGCTCGGCGGCCCGGAACCTCGGTGCGAGCATCTCGGAATCGAACTCGAGGAAGGCGACCACATCAGCAGCTGACACCCGGTACAGCGCGGCCTCGGTACCAACATAGACCCCGGCTGCGGCCGGCGGTTCGGTGTCGGCACCGGTGATCTCGACGACATGCCGGGCGGCCGCGCCTTCGAGTTCTTCGCGCAGCCTGCTGACTCCCGGGCGAAGGTTTGCAAAGTTCGAGGCCCCGCAGGCCTGGCACACAGCTGGCCGGTCAGTGCCGCAACGGATGCACGACAAGACGTTGTCGGACGTCAGCCCAACCGCGGCGTCGCAGGTCTCACAACGGATCAGCACCTCGCACGACCGACATGCCAAGACCCGGGCTCGTCCGGTGATGTTACTGATACAGACAACCGTGAGGTCGGGGTTGCGGATCCGGTCGATCAGCGTCGAGGTGACGAGCGACTTTTTCCACGGCTCTTCGTTCGTTCGATCGACAATGGTGATCTTTGGCCAGGCTGCCCGCTCGCGCGCGAACGGCGGGTGGACCACACCTGACTCCCCAGCAGCCGTCACGACTGCGGTAAGCGACGGCGCCGGCGAGATCAGCAAGTGCGGAATGCCGGTTCGCAGACATCGTTCGACCAGGACATCGCGCGCATGCCAGGTTGGTGCTCGTTCCTCCTGCAAGGCCTCGTCATGCTCGTCAATCACCACACCCGAGGCCATGTCCGGGCACGGCGCCCATGCGGCGGTTCGCGGGCCAATCACGACGTCAACACCGCCCATCGCTGCCGCCCAGTCATCGGGCATCAACGCCACAGAGACGCCGGATCGCCGTAGCCGCGTCGCCAACGTCTGCGCGGTGCTGAGCGTCGGTGTCACCACGAGCGTCGGCCCGTGGGCTACGACCGAGCGAAGGGCGGGGAGGACATCGCTCCGCGGCGGTAATCGCAGCACTCCCCCGCCTGCAGCGAGCAGCTCGGTCGTCGCCGGCGACGATGGCGAGAGAACGGGGGCCGTACGCCGATCAGCTGGCAAGGACGTGATCGCCCGAGACGGCGACGCCGCCACGAGAAACGGCCGAGACCGTCGGGCTGCCCAGCGGGTGGATGCCCACTCGGCCAGCTTGAACAGCTCGACGTCAGGGCCGTGCCCGGTGACTTTTGCTAGTGGCTTGAGCGATGTTCGATCAACGACAGCATCGTCGACATCGACGATGTCGCTGATCCAGCCGCCGATCCGACGACCATGCAGTTCGACACGCACGATGGTTCCAATCCGGACGGGGCCAAAGTGCGCAGGGACACGCAGGTCGTCGGGAATGAGATAGTCGAAACTCTTGTTCAGCCCGGTGACGTTGGGCAGGACACGAGCGACGCGTCCAGTCACATTGTGCCTGGCACAGTGTGACTGATCATTGCGGTCAGGCGCCGACAGCAGCCTTGAACTCATCAAGGCGACCGAGCTGCTCCCACGGGAACTGCTCACGGCCGAAGTGGCCGTACGCCGCCGATTCTTTGTAAATCGGGCGCAAAAGATCGAGGTCACGAACAATCGCGCCCGGACGGAGGTCGAAAATCGCCCGAACGGCGGCTTCGATCTTGGCTGGATCTTCCCGAGCGGTGCCGAAGGTCTCGACGAGAATACTCATCGGCTGCGCCATGCCAATGGCGTAGGCGAGCTGGACTTCGCAGCGATCGGCGGCACCCGAGGCAACAACATGCTTCGCAACCCAGCGGCCGGCGTAAGCAGCAGAACGGTCAACCTTGGATGGGTCCTTGCCCGAGAACGCTCCGCCCCCGTGACGACCCATGCCGCCGTACGTATCGACGATGATCTTTCGACCGGTCAGACCACAGTCGCCCTGCGGGCCACCGATCACGAAGTTGCCAGTCGGGTTGATGAACACTTCGTAGTCATCATCAGCGAATTGCTCAGGGATGACCGGATGGATGACCTGCTCGATGAGATCCGGGCGGATCACCGTGTCACGGTCAATACCGGCCTGGTGCTGCGTCGAAATGAGCACAGCCTTGAGCGCGACAGGAATGCCGTCCTCGTAGTCGAAGGTGACCTGAGTTTTGCCGTCAGGCCGCAAGTAGGGGACCTGACCGCTCTTGCGAACCTCTGCCAGGCGCTCTGCGAGGCGGTGCGCCGTGTTGATTGGCAACGGCATGAGCACGTCGGTCTCGTTGCAGGCGTATCCGAACATCATGCCCTGGTCGCCTGCGCCTTGCAGGTTGAGCTTATCTTCGCCGGCAGAACCGCCACGGACTTCTTCGCTCGTGTTGACGCCCTGGGCAATGTCCGAGCTCTGCTCGTCAAGGGTCACCATGACTCCACAGGTGTGGCCGTCGAACCCCTTGTGAGCATCGTCGTAGCCAATACCGTTAATCGTCTCGCGTGCGATGCGTTGAATGTCGACGTAGGCCGTGGTGGTGATCTCGCCAGCGACGACGCACAGCCCGGTGGTGACCATGGTTTCGCAGGCAACACGGGCATGTGGATCCTCCGTGAGGATCGCATCGAGCACAGCGTCGGAGATCTGGTCGGCCATCTTGTCGGGATGACCCTCGGTGACTGATTCGGAGGTGAAGGTGTAGTTGGCCATGTTGTTGGTCCGCGGTGTCCTGTCCGGAAGATTGGGATAAGAATATGGTCGTCGGTGATTTCAGCGAGCGTTGCGCAGAGCGACGATTGCGTCGATGACGGCCCGAGCAACATCTCGCTTGGAGGCAAGGTCGATCTCGACAGGCTTCGCGTCGGACCGCAGCAGCGTAACCGCATTCGTGTCATGAGCGAAGCCAACGCCCGGAGCGCTGACGTCATTCGCGACAATTAGATCAAGGCGTTTGCTGTCGAGCTTCGACTGGGCGTTGGCGAGGAGGTCGTCTGTCTCTGCTGCAAAACCAACCAGCACCTGGCCCGCACGCTTGTTCCTGCCAAGGCTGGCGAGGATGTCCGGCGTCGGTTCCAGAACAATCTCAGGGGCACCATCGCGCTTCTTGAGTTTTCCGCGAGCTACTTGGGCCGGCCGGAAGTCAGCAACGGCGGCTGCCATCACCACGACGTCATGAGCTGCGGCAGCCTGCTCCATTGCCGTTTGCATTTGTGCCGCAGTCTCAACCAGAACGATGTTGCAGCGATGCGGCGTTGGCAAATCAACGGTGGTCACCAGGGTGACCGAAGCGCCGCGAGCGGCAGCTTCGGCAGCAACGGCGTACCCCTGCTTGCCAGAGCTGCGATTGGCAATAACCCTGACCGCATCGATGGGCTCTCGGGTGCCGCCAGCTGAGACCACGACGCTCACGCCAGCTAGGTCTGCTGGGCCGAGCACATGTTCGGCGGCTGCGACGATCGATTCGGGCGAGGCCAGCCGGCCAGCGCCGTCGCCACCGCCGGCAAGGCGACCCGATTCAGGCTCGACGATGTGAACGCCGCGCTGGCGCAGCACAGCCATGTTGTCGACAACGCTGGGATGCTCCCACATTTCGGTGTGCATCGCAGGGCAGACAATAACCGGGGCGCGCGTCGCAATAAGCGTGTTCTGCAGCAGATCGTGGCTGTAGCCCATCCGATACGCAGCAATCGACTTGGCAGTTGCCGGAGCAACGATGATCAGGTCGGCGCCTTGGCCGACAAACGTGTGAGGAATCGGCGTCGTGGCATTGTGCCACAACTCAGTCTGGACCGCCTCGGAGGCGAGGGCGCTCAGGGTGGTCGTGCCAACGAAATGCTGTGCCGCTTCGGTCATAATCGGCACGACGTGAGCGCCCGCATCGACAAGTCGACGCGAAACTTCAATGGCTTTGTAAGCAGCGATGCCGCCCGTGACTCCGAGGACAATGCGCTTGCCAGCGAGGGGCGACGCACTCATCGGGACAATAGAACGATGCTCAGCTCTTGGCATCGACAGCTGCGTCAGCAGCTGCCTGCGCTTCGGCTTCGGGGTCTTCTTCAACCACGATTTCTTCAGCCGGCTCGGGGGCTTCAGTCCAGACAATCTTGTTGGCAGCAATCTCTTCGAACGCCATCGACAACGGCTTGTGAGCCGTCGACGACACCTGCGGTGGGATCATGTGGCCGAGGCCCTCACCTAGCTGGTTGAAGTACGAGTTGATGTTGCGCGCCCGACGGGCCGCAAGCGTGACGAGGGTGAACTTCGAATCGACCTTGCCAAGGAGAGTCTCGATAGGAGGATCAATCATTGTGTCGTTGTCAAGCGCCATAAGACCCCTCATGCTACCGGGCATCACACCCCAGTCGACGCCACGCCAGCACTCGGACCTCCCGAACATGTTGCTCAGCAGCCTGGACCGTTCAGCAAGAACGCTCGTCAGCGGGCTGTGTCGATGATCGCCAGCATCTCGACAATCGTGTCTTCAAGATCGTCGTTGACCACAACGTGGTCAGCCAAGTTGCGCCCAATCGGTTCTTCCTCTTCTGCCTTCTTCAGGCGTGCGAGGACCTTGTGGTCGACATCGCCGCGCCCACGGAGCCGTCGCTCCTGCTCTTCACGACTCGGAGGCAGCACGAAGATGAGCATCACGTCCGGGTGGAGGCGTTTCACCTGTTGGGCGCCGTCAACCTCGATCTCCAGAACGATGTCGCGACCGTTGACGTCAGACGCTGACTCATCGGGCACCGGCGTGCCGTAGTAATTCCCAAGGAACTCAGTCCATTCGAGGAAACCACCAGCTCCGATGTGCGTTTCGAACTGGGCAGGCGTGACAAACACGTAGGCGTCGTCGGCCTCGCCCGGACGTTGCTCGCGGGTGGTCCAGGAGCGGCTCAGCCAGAGCCCGGCATCGCGTCTGACTGCGGCATCGACGATCGTGCCTTTACCAACCCCTCCGGGCCCACTGACAACGACGATCATGCGGAACGATTCTTCAGCCGAACTGGCTGAGCAGCGAGGCGCGCTGTTGCGCACCGAGCCCTTGTACACGACGGTTGTCGGCGATACCAATCTCTTCCATCAGTCGGCGGGCTTTGACCTTGCCGACCCCGGGGAGCGATTCCAACATGGAGACAACCTTCAGCTTGCCGACGTTCGCATCGTCGGAATCGAGTGCCTCGACGAGCGACATCGTCCCCATCTTGAGGCGGGCTTTTATTTCAGCGCGAGCGGCGCGAGCCTCGCCCGCTTTGACCAGAGCTGCAGCCCGCTGCTCTGGTGTCAATTGTGGAGGAGTAGCCATCTCCTCAGGCTAACGCAGACAGATCAGCGATGCGTCGGATCTGGCGTTCTGTGGCCCATTCCGCCAGCTCACGCTGGACATTTGCGGCCGCCCGAGGGTCGGCAAATGTTGCCGTTCCGACCTGAACGGCACGAGCGCCCGCAAGAAACATCTCGACGGCATCCCATCCAGAAACCACTCCCCCGACCCCAATGATTGGCAGATCAGGAAGCGCAGCATGTACGTCGTGAACGGCGCGAACAGCAACGGGGTGTATAGCGCGGCCCGAGTAACCGCCGCCGCCGGCCCCGAGCGTCGTGGCCAGCGTGTCGGGATCGTAGGCCAATCCGAGCAATGTGTTGACGCAAGTAACCGCTTCGGCACCTGCTTCGTGGACGGCTCGTGCGACGTCGATAATCCGGTCGGTATTCGCGCTGAGCTTCGCCCATCGCGGGCGGCCACACGCCGCTGTCGCTGCAATCACGTTCCTCGACAGTTCGATGTCGTGCGCGAAGATCGACCCGCGTCCTTCAAGATTGGGGCACGACAGATTCACTTCAACGGCAACCACCTCCGGAGGTGCATCGGCAAGCATCTCGGCGGCTAACCGGTAGTCCTCGAGCGACTGTCCCCAGATACTGCAGATCACCGTCGCACCGGTATCGATCAACGCCGGGAGCACTTTGTCGAGCCAGTATTGGACGCCGGGGCCTTGAAGCCCGACTGCATTCATCATTCCCTGCGGGGTCGGGTGGAGCCGTGGTGCCGGGTTCCCGGCCCATTCGTACGGCGCAAGCGACTTGGTAACGATCGCCCCGAGAGCTGACAAGTCAACAAATGGGGCCAGCTCGGTGCCGTAGCCAGCAGTGCCGGACGCCATCATCACCGGCGCATCGAGAGTGATCGAGCCGATCTGAACGCTGGTGTCGATGTTCACGCCGCCCTCACCCAGCCGTGGTTCCTGCAGCGTGATACTCCTGTAAGGACTTGACTCCAAGCAGAACTCCGTGCCGTTCAGACAATCCCTGCGCTGCTGCGATGGCAGCATCGACTGTGGTCACACAGGCAATGCGGTGCAGGCTCGCCGCCTTGCGGATGTGTGCGCCGTCGGCACGGCCGATGCGGCCCCGTGGCGTGTTGACCACGAAGTGAATCTCGCCGTTGGCAATCAGATCAATAGCCGTGACACCTGTGCCGTCTTGCACCTTGGCCAGTACTCGATCGACTTCAACACCGAATCGGGCGAGGTACTCCGCCGTTCCTTCGGTGGCGACGACACCGAAACCGAGCGCGCGCATCCGCTGCGCGACGACAAGACCTGCTGGCTTGTCGTGATCAGCAAGCGACAGAAACACCGTGCCCTCTTCGGGAAGCACCGTGCCGGCGGAAAGTTCGGCTTTGTAGAAGGCCTTTCCGAACGTGTCGGCGATACCCATCACTTCGCCGGTCGAGCGCATCTCTGGGCCAAGCGCCGGGTCGACTTCGGGGAATCGGGAGAATGGCAGAACGGCTTCCTTGACCGAGACGTGGCCGCTTATCGGCCGACGAAGCAGTCCTTCGTCACGCAACTCGGCGAGCGTGGCACCGAGCATTACTCGTGTTGCGACTTTGGCCAGCGGGACGCCGGTCGCCTTGGCAACGAACGGCACCGTGCGGCTGGCACGCGGGTTTGCCTCGATGACATAGACCGTCGTGCCGGCAACGGCGAACTGGACGTTGATCAACCCTCGAACGTCGAGGCGCTTCGCGATTGACGCGGTGTAGGCCTCCATGACCTCGACGACCCATGACGGAAGTGTCTGCGGCGGGATTGCACATGCAGAGTCGCCAGAGTGCACCCCAGCTTCTTCGACGTGTTCCATCACGCCGCCGATCAGTACCTCGCCGGTGTGATCGCGAATTGCGTCGACATCGACTTCGGTCGCATCGGCGAGGAAACGGTCGATCAGTACGGGGCGTTCGGCTGAGAGGCCACCTTCTTTACCGAGGCTGCCGAACTCAGCCAGCTCGGCCATGGCCGCGGCCAAGTGGTCCCGGTCGTGAACGATTTGCATTGCTCGGCCACCGAGCACGTAGCTCGGGCGCACCAGCACCGGGAAACCAATCGTCTCGGTGATCGCCAAGGCCTGCTCGACGGTGACAGCGGTGCCCCCGGGAGGCTGCGGGATGTGCAACTCGTCGCAAATTTTGTTCCAGCGCTCGCGGTCTTCGGCAGTGTCGATCGAATCAGGTGAGGTACCAGCAACGAGCTCGAGCGGGATCTCGCCAGCAAGCTTGAGCGGTGTCTGCCCACCGAGCGACACGATCACCTTGTACGGCTGCTCCGCGTCGATGATATTCAGGACGTCTTCCTTGGTCAACGGTTCGAAGTACAGCCGGTCAGACGTGTCATAGTCGGTGGAGACGGTTTCGGGATTGCAGTTGACCATGATGGTCTCGAAGCCTGCTGCACGCAGTGCAAACGAGGCATGCACGCAGCAGTAGTCGAACTCGATGCCCTGACCAATCCGGTTCGGACCCGATCCAAGGATCATGACCTTCTTGCCGTCAGAGGGTCGTACTTCAGTTTCGTCTTCGTACGTGGAGTAGTGGTACGGCGTCTCGGCGTCGAACTCGGCGGCACAGGTGTCGACCGTCTTGTACGTCGGCACTACACCGGCAGCCTCGCGTGCACTTCGAACGTCGGCCTCGACAACGCCCCACTGGTACGACAGCTGAGCGTCGGAGAAGCCGAGCTGCTTTGCCCGCTTCCAGTCGCGTGCCGACATCGCCTCAAACCCTGTCGCCGCGAGGTGGACGCGCTCTTCTGTGATCAGTGACATTTGATCGAGGAACCACGGGTCGATCCCCGTGCGTTCGTTAATGACGTCGATCGAGATCCCGCGACGCAGCGCCTCGCCAACGTGGAGGACCCGGTCGGGTGTCGGGATGGCAGCCTGGACGAGAAGCGATTCGTCGTCTGCGAACTCGGCGATCAGGTGATCTTCACCGGCATGACAACCGAGCCCGTCGTACCCAAGTTCGAGAGAGCGAATCGCCTTCTGCAGGCTCTCGGGAAACGTGCGTCCGATTGCCATCACCTCGCCGACGGCCTGCATTTGCGTGCCGAGGATGCCGGACGCACCGGGCAGTTTCTCGAAGGCCCAGCGCGGAATCTTGGTGACGACGTAGTCGATGGCCGGCTCGAAGCTGGCAGGCGTTGCCCGGGTGATGTCGTTTGGGATCTCGTCGAGGGTGTACCCGACGGCCAGCTTGGCAGCAATCTTGGCGATCGGGAAACCGGTTGCCTTCGAGGCCAGGGCTGAAGAACGCGAAACGCGCGGGTTCATCTCGATGACGACCTGTCGACCGTCAACGGGGTTCACGGCGAACTGCACGTTCGAGCCACCCGTTTCGACACCGACACGACGGATACACGCAATGGCTGCATCGCGCATCTTCTGATACTCGACATCAGTGAGGGTCTGAATCGGCGCCACGGTGATCGAGTCGCCGGTGTGCACGCCCATTGGGTCGAAGTTCTCGATGCCACAGATGATCACGCAGTTGTCAGCGTGGTCGCGCATCACTTCAAGCTCGTATTCTTTCCAGCCCACGATCGATTCCTCGACGAGGATTTCATTGATCGGGCTGGCTTCAATGCCGGACGCCGCCAGCTTCTCAAACTCTTCAACGGAGTAGGCAATGCCGGTGCCGCGTCCGCCAAGAATGTAGGCAGGCCGAATCATGGTGGGAAGGCCGATCTCGGCCATCGCGACGCGGGCCTCATCCATGTCGTGAGCGATCCGTGAGCGGCACGATTCGAGGCCGATCTCGGTCATCGCGACCTTGAAGTTCCCGCGGTCTTCAGCCGTCGCGATCGCCTCGGCGTTCGCTCCAATCATCTCCGGCTTGCCCGGGACACCGATCAGGCCGCGCTCGAAGAGCTCCATTGCGATGTTCAGGCCGGTCTGACCGCCGAGCGTCGGGAGTACCGCATCGGGCTGTTCCCGATCGATAATCGCCGAAAGCACTTCCCACGTGAGCGGTTCGATATAGGTCGCGTCAGCGAAGTCCGGATCGGTCATGATCGTGGCCGGGTTCGAGTTGGCCAGAATGACGCGATAGCCCTCTTCCTTCAGTACACGGCAGGCCTGGGTTCCTGAGTAATCGAATTCGCAGGCCTGGCCGATCACGATCGGGCCGGAGCCAATGATAAGAATCGATTCGATGTCGTTACGCCGGGGCATTAGACGCCAGCCTTCCGGTTGGTGGGGGCGGCATTGGCCGCGATCATGTCGGCGAATTGGCCGAACAGGTAGTTCGCATCGTGCGGGCCGGGGTTGGCTTCGGGGTGATGCTGGACGCTAAACGCCTGCTCGCCGTTGACCTGCAGCCCTTCGCAGACTCCGTCATTCAGGTTGACGTGCGTCATTTCAGCGATGCCGCTGAGTGAGTCGGGGTCGACAGCGAAATTGTGATTCTGGCTGGTGATCTCGACCTTGCTGGTCAGCAGGTTCTGTACCGGATGGTTGCCACCGTGATGGCCGAACGGCAACTTTAAGGTTGTCGCACCAATGGCATGACCGAGCAGCTGATGGCCGAGGCAGATACCGAAGATCGGCACGTTGCCGATCAAACCTCGAATGGCCTCGATGGCATACGGCGACATCGTCGGGTCACCTGGCCCGTTGCTGAGGAATACACCGTGCGGGCTCAGCGCAAGGACGTCGGCAGCCGTTGTGTCGGAACGCACGACGTCAACTCGGCCGAGCTGGGCGAGGTTATTGACGATGTTGGTCTTCATCCCGAAGTCCATCGCCACGATCTGCAGCCGGCTATTCGGATCGGTCGCCTCGATGGTGTAATTCTGCGGTGTTGTCACCGTGGAGACCAGGTCGATGCCGTCGGTGCCGGGCTCGGCTTTCGCCGCTGCGAGCAGTTCTGCTTCAGGTGCACTGCCGAATGCTCCCGGCAACGCTCCGGTGTCACGGATCAGCCGTGTCAGGCGACGAGTGTCGATCCCTGCGATGCCCGGCACGCCCTGCTGCACGAGCATGGAACCGAGATCGCTCTCGGCGCGGAAGTTGCTGTGACGACGAGCAAGGTCGCGCACGACGATGCCTCGACAGAACGTTCCTCGCGACTCGAAGTCGGCAGCGTTGATGCCGTAATTGCCGATGTGCGGGTACGTGAACGTGATGATCTGCCCGGCATAGCTCGGGTCGGTGATCACTTCTTGGTATCCGCTCATGACCGTGTTGAACACGACCTCACCGGTGGCGATGCTGCTGTCCGAACCGGCCCCGATCAGCTCGCCTTCGAAGACGCTGCCGTCGGCAAGAACGAGCGCCCCTTCTCGAATGCTGGCTCGAATCGTCTCAGGCATTGTTGTGCGCTCCGTTTGCGTCATTCTGAATCAATTGATTCGACTGCATGTTCATGCATTGTACTGGATGATCATTCATTTCTGCGCGACTCCGCCCAACACGACGACCTCACCATTAAAGATCGTGTGCTTCACTCGTCCGGTCAGCGCTACCCCAACGAACGGCGTGTTGCGGCTCTTGCTGGCCAGCTGTCCCGGCACCACTTCCCACTCCTCTGCGGGATCGAACACGGTGAGGTTCGCTGGCTCTCCAACTTCGATCGGTCGGCCGTGCCGATCGGCGACGCCGGCGATCTCGGCCGGCTTCCACGACAATGCTGCGACGATGTCGACAAGCGGCATGTCGAGGTGGGCAATCGACACACCCAGCGCAGTCTCCAGCCCGAGCATGCCGGGTGGGGCCTGATCGAGCGGCAGCTCTTTGCTCTCCGAAACGTGTGGCGCGTGGTCCGTCGCGATTGCATCGATCGTGCCGTCACGGAGCCCCTCGCGGATTGCTTCGATATCGCCCATCGTGCGCAGCGGTGGGGTCACCTTGTAGAGCGCGCTGTACGACGTGAGGAGTTCGTCGGTGAGGCTGATGTGATGCGGGGTCGCCTCAGCAGTCACGGCGAGGCCGTCTGCCTTGGCCTTGCGGACGAGCTCGACCGAACCAGCCGTTGACAGGTGGAGGAAGTGGGCGGGCGCACCAGTGAGGCGCACCAACTCGATATCTCGGTGGACCATCAGTTCTTCGGCGAGCGACGGCCAGCCGGGCAGGCCGAGATGACTGCAGCACGAACCCTCGTGCATGACAGCGCCTTCGGTTAACCGCTCGACTTCGCAGTGCTGCGCCATCGTGATCCCGAGGTCGCTGGCGTACTCGTAGGCCCTGCGCATCAGTTGCGGATCTTGAACCCCGTTGCCGTCGTCGGTGAAGAGGCGAACGCCAGCAGCGGCGAGTTCGGCAAAGGGCGTGAGTGTCTCGCCCTTGCGGCCAATCGTGATCGAGCCCGACGGAAGCACTTCGCACAGACCGGCACGTTCGCCCTGTTGGCGGACGAATTCGATAACCCCGACTGAATCTTGTGTCGGATCCGTGTTCGGCATGGCGACGATCGCCGTGAATCCGCCAAGCGCTGCTCCTCTGCTCCCGGTCTCGATCGTTTCCGCCTCTTCCCGACCGGGCTCGCGAAGGTGGACATGGAGATCGACAAAGCCCGGGGAAACGACCATGCCGGTCGCATCGACGACCTGCTCGCCATCGCTCGACAGCAGACCGAAACCGACTTCTGCGACGACTCCATCGGCAATTCGGACATCGGCACTGCGTTCGCCACCGGCGTCGATCAGCCGACCATTGGTGATCAACAGCTTGCTGGGTGTTGGTTTCATGCTTCTGGGCTTCCTGCGAGTGAGTTCTCGGATCCGCTCCCGAGAAGATCGAAGAGCACGGCCATGCGGACGTTGATGCCGTTGGTGACCTGTTGGTTAATGACGTTGCCCGGGAGTTCGCTGGGGTCGACCGCCATCTCGACACCGCGGTTCATTGGACCGGGGTGCATGACGAGGACGTGATCGCCGAGGCGAGCCGCCCGCTCCGGGGTGAGGCCGAACCGAGTCGTGTACTCACGCAGATGCGGCACGAGTGCTTCGTTCATTCGTTCCTTCTGCATCCGCAGGAGGTAGAGGATGTCAATGTCATCGAGGACCTCGTCGAGATGAGACACGACGTGTTCTTTGTGCGACGGCGGCAGCAGCGTGCGCGGGGCTACCCAAGTGACGTCGGCACCAAGCATCTTGAACGCTTCGGTCGTGCTGCGCGCAACACGGCTGTGCTTGATATCGCCGACCATCGCAACACGCAGTCCGTCGAAGCCTTCAAGCCGGTTGAGTGTCGTGCGCACCGTGTACATGTCGAGCAGCGCCTGCGTCGGGTGTGCATGCCAGCCATCGCCGGCGTTAATCACGCTGGCAGTTGTCCAGCTGCCGAGTTGCCAGGGCGCTCCGCTCGATCCGTGGCGAATGACGAACGCATCCACGCCCATCGCAGCAATCGTCTCGACCGTGTCACGCAGACTCTCGCCCTTGTTCAGGCTCGACTGGCTCACGGCGAAGTTCATGGTGTCGGCCGAGAGCCGCTTGGCGGCGGTCTCGAAGCTCAATCGGGTGCGCGTCGAGTCTTCGAAGAACAGGTTGCAAACCGTCTTGCCACGCAGCGCCGGCACCTTCGGATTGGGGCGACGGTTGACCTCAGCCATGTGATCGGCAATCGAAAGCAGGCGGCGCAGGCCAGGCTCACCCAGTTCGCTGATCGACAGCAGCGAACGACTCATCAGGAGCCGCCGCCAGAGATCACGACGCCCTCTGCGGTAACGCTCACACTTTCCCCGGAGCTGGTCGGCAGGTTCTTGCCCACGTAATCGGGGCGGATCGGCAACTCGCGGTGGCCTCGGTCGACGATCACGGCGAGCTGAACAGATTTCGGACGGCCGTAGTCGCCGATCGCGTCAAGCGCTGAGCGCACCGTTCGACCGGTGTAGAGCACATCGTCGACGAGCACGACGGTGGCGCCTTCGACCGTGAAGGTCAGGTCACTGACCGTTCCGGGCGTGACCGGGCGCAGCCCGATGTCGTCGCGGTAAAGCGAGGCGTCGACCGAGCCGAGGAGCACACCAGCCGCGCTCGGCTCGATGCGAGCGATCTCAGCAGCGAGAAGTTCAGCGACCCAGACGCCTCCGGTTTGGATGCCGACCAGGGCAACACCGGCAAGGCCACGGTTGCGCTCGATGATCTCGTGTGCCATCCGAGTGATTGCTCGGCGCACGTCGTCCGGACCAAGCACTTGCTTGCCAGCGGGCTCGGGCGACTTCTCGTCGGGGGTATTCGTCATGTTGTCCTTTCCGTGTGAGCCTCACTGGACTCACTTCACGGTTCGGAGTTGGAAGTTACCACCGCCGTCGACCGACTGAAAACACAGCAGTGAAATTCTCAAATGCGTTCAACTTGGAATGACAGGGTTTCCAGGAAGCGCGACGGATCGGTTGCGCTCGTAGAGGATCCAGATGTCGTTGCGGTCGACTTCATCAAAGGCGCTCGACACGAGCGCCCAGTCATCAGCAAGATTTTCGTCTTCACTTGTCGGGAGCACCACGAACTCGATCCGGTCGGCACGATCGGCAAGCCGGGTGCCGACAATGGCTTCGTCAGCGCCGTAAAGGTCAACCCGGAACGGATTCGGGAACTGGTAAATGTCCGTGCGGTAGGCCAGGTGCGGGGTGACTCGGTAGTGAGCTGCAACGGGGGCATCGTCGGGAATGTCTGAGATGATTTCGCGCATCGTTGTCGCATAGATGTTGTCGGGCTGCCCGTAGTAGAGCTGCGTTCGGCTCCATGGGACAGGCGCCCACATCATCGACGTCACGGCCGCAGTCACGGCGAGCGCCCCCATCGCCATCGCCCGTGTGGGCACGAACAGCTGCTTCATCGGGCCGACATCAACATCAACATCATCAACATCATCAACATCATCAACATCGGCATCGTCGCAGGTCGCCAGCACGTCCCGCCGGTCGCGAATCGCTCCGATGGCATGGATTGTTCCCATCGCCAGCGCCGGTACCGCAATGAGGCTGTAGTGATACTCGATCTGGAACTGGTACCAGAAGGTGCTGAGGATGTTGGTGAACAGCACGAGGCCACTGATCAGCGCCACGCTCGGCAGCCGCAGGAACAGCAGCGCAAATGGCGAGGTCATTTGCCACACATACCACGGGCGATTCTCGGCACGCAGATGATCGGCCAGCTCCGTCGGGTCCGTCACCGCAGTCTCGACGAGCCGGGCAGCTCCCCTGAACGTGCTGTCGCCGTCCTGGCTGAACGGCAGCCGCCATGCGTTGCGTGTGGGCACGCCGATCAGCCCACGCATCACGACGTACATGGCCGTGAACATGAACCCGATCGACCCGAAAACCGTGATCAGGCCGATTCGACGATCTCGGCGCAGCGCCACCCAGATTCCGAGCGGAACGATCACCAGCGAGACATCCTCTTTCACCATGAGCGACAACACGACGAAAACACCGTAGACACACCACTTCCGTTCGAGCGCCCCATAGATCGCGCAGCCAACGAGCACCCCGAGGAATGCGTCGGGGTGAAAGTTCTCAAGGTTCGTCCAACCGACTGCGGGGTGGACCAGGTACACGAGCCCGCCGACGAGGGCCATCCACTCCGACTCGAGGCGTTTGCGGCCGTACAGGAAGATCGGAATCGCTCCAGCACCGATCGCTGCCGACTGGGCAAAGAACATGATCCACGCGCCGGGAGCAATCCAGTAGGCCGGAACGAGGAACAGCAGGATGAATGACGTGTGGTCGCCGAACATGTTGCGACCCATCAGCGTGACGAACGGGGCTTCGCCACGCGACAGCAGCCACATGCCCTGGTCATAGAGCGCTGAGTCGTACGACGCGGTGCCCAGCCCATGGTGGATGTCGAGGCTGCGCTGCGTGAAATACGACGTGTACAGCACCACCGCCAGAACAATCAGCACCTGTGGCGCCGATCGATCACTCAGCCACTTGTTCACCGAGCGACGATGCGTCTCGGCAGAATCAACCGGTCGGCCGTCTCTGTCGGGCTCGGCCTCGTCGTTCGCGTCGATGGGCGCGCCAGCCTGCTCATCGACGGTCTCCTGATCGTTCACCGTCTCATTCTCGCAAAAAAGTTCCACAGCAATCCGTCATCAGACGGACGCAGCGGGTCAGGTCTGCTCGGTGCGCAGCGACGAAACGAGAGCCGAAAGCACGCCGTTGACAAACTTGCCGCTGTCGTCGGTCGAGAATCGCTTGGCCAGTGTGACGGCTTCGTCGAGCACGACGGCCACGGGGACGTCGGGGCGCTCGCTCAGCTCAAATGCTCCGAGGCGCAACACGTTGAGGTCGATCACTGGCATCCGCACGAGGGTCCAGCCCTTGGCCTTACCGGCAATTGCCTGATCGAGTTGCTCGGATTTGGCTTCAACGCCTTTGACCAGTTCGATAGTCATCTCGTCGGGTTCGAGCACTTGCAGGCTCAACGCATCACTCGGGCTGATGCCTTTGGAATGGGCTTCGTAGAGGAGATACAGAGCCCGCTCACGAGAATCTGATCGCTCATCCGGGCGTGACATGTTTTCAGCCATGTGAATCGATCAGGCGCGAGCCATGTACTCGCCGGTGCGAGTGTCGACCTTGATGCGTTCACCGATGTTCACGAAGAGCGGCACCTTGACTTCCTTACCTGTTT